>JAPLBW010000172.1 GCA_026392555.1 Actinomycetota bacterium | reverse complement strand
TCTCGGTGCAGTACCACCCTGAGGCCGCGGCCGGCCCTCACGATTCCAGCTATCTGTTTGATCGGTTTTGCGAGGTCATGGAAACCGGTTCGGTCAACGTAGGGGAGGCAACCCATGCCTAAGCGCACTGATATTTCCAGCGTCATGGTCATCGGGTCTGGACCCATCGTGATTGGTCAAGCCTGCGAATTCGACTACTCGGGCACTCAGGCCTGTCGCGTTCTTCGGGCCGAGGGCATTCGCGTTATTTTGGTCAATAGCAATCCGGCCACGATCATGACGGACCCTGAGTTTGCCGATGCCACCTACGTCGAGCCGATCACGCCCGAGATGGTCGAAAAGATCATCGCTAAAGAGCGCCCCGATGCACTCTTGCCCACCTTGGGTGGCCAAACCGCACTGAACACGGCGATCGCCCTGCACGAAAACGGCGTACTGGCCAAGTACAACGTCGAACTCATCGGCGCTGACATCGATGCCATTGAGCGCGGCGAGAACCGTCAACTCTTTAAGTCCATCGTCGCCGACATCGGTGGCGAAAGCGCTCGCTCAGTGATCGCGCACACGATGGATGACTGTTTGCGCGGGGTCGAGGAACTCGGCGGTTATCCCGTCGTGGTTCGCCCGTCCTTTACCATGGGTGGCGCCGGTTCGGGAATCGCTTACAACCAAGCGGACCTTGAGCGCATTGCGGGTTCTGGGCTTCAAGCCTCTATCACGACCGAGGTTCTGCTTGAAGAATCCATCCTGGGCTGGAAAGAGTTCGAACTCGAGCTCATGCGCGACAAGAACGACAACGTGGTCGTGGTGTGTTCAATCGAAAACTTTGACCCCATGGGCGTGCACACTGGAGACTCCATCACGGTTGCCCCGTCGCTGACCCTGACCGATGTTGAATTCCAGCACATGCGCGACATTGGCATCAAGATCATTCGCGCAGTCGGCGTCGACACCGGTGGTTGCAACATCCAGTTCGCTATTGATCCACACGATGGCCGCTTAATCGTGATTGAAATGAATCCGCGCGTATCTCGATCGAGTGCCTTGGCTTCAAAGGCCACGGGTTTCCCGATCGCCAAGATCGCTGCCAAGCTGGCCATTGGCTACACGCTGGATGAAATCCCCAACGACATCACCAAAGTAACCCCAGCATCCTTTGAGCCAGCGTTGGACTACATCGTCGTCAAGGTTCCGCGGTTTGCCTTCGAAAAGTTCCCGATGGCCGATGACACCTTGACCACCACGATGAAGTCGGTGGGTGAAGCCATGGCGATTGGTCGTAGCTTCCCGGAAGCGTTAATGAAGGCCATGCGATCACTGGAAAAATCCGATGGTGCCTTTGATTTTGCTAGCCCCCTGGGTAACGTGGCTGAATTGTTGGAGATCGCTCAACGTCCAACTGATGGCCGAATTAACACGGTGATGCATGCGATCCGTTCCGGTGCGAGCTTAGAAGACCTGCACAAGTCCACCAAGATTGATCCGTGGTTCCTCGACCAAATGTTTGGCATCTTTGAAGCGTCCCAAGAGTTGGCTCAAGCCAGCACGCTAGATGCGGATGCAATGAGTCAAGCCAAGCGGATGGGCTTTTCCGATAAACAAATCGGACAACTGCGGGGGATGGCAGAAGCCGATGTTCGTGCACTGCGGTACGAGCTAAACATTCGCCCGGTCTATAAGACGGTCGACACCTGTGCGGCTGAATTTGAAGCCAAGACCCCTTACTACTACTCCTCGTATGACCAAGAGAGCGAAGTTGAACCGCGCGAAAAGCCCGCCGTATTGATCTTGGGTAGTGGCCCCAACCGCATTGGGCAGGGCATTGAATTCGACTACTCGTGTGTTCATGCGGCCCTGACCTTGCGCGAAGCCGGTTACGAAACCGTCATGATCAACTGCAACCCAGAAACTGTGTCGACCGACTACGACACCAGCGATCGCTTGTACTTCGAACCGCTCACGCTCGAAGATGTGCTCGAAATCTTCCATGCGGAGTCCCTTGCAGGTCCGGTTGCCGGTGTCATCGTCCAGTTGGGCGGTCAGACCCCGCTTGGTTTGGCACAAGGACTAAAGGACGCTGGTGTTCCCATCGTCGGAACCAGCCCAGAGGCGATTCACCTTGCCGAGGACCGCGGTTCGTTCGGGCAGGTCTTGGCCCGGGCCAAGCTGCCGGCTCCCAAGCACGGCACGGCCACGACGTTCGATCAAGCACAAGCCATTGCTGCTGACATTGGTTTCCCCGTATTGGTTCGCCCGTCCTATGTCTTGGGTGGACGCGGTATGGAGATCGTCTATGACGACGAGATGTTGCGTGGCTACATTGAGCGGGCCACGCAGATCAGCCCCGAGCATCCGGTTCTCGTTGACCGCTTCTTGGACGATGCGATTGAAATTGATGTTGACGCCCTGTTTGATGGTGAAGAGTTGTATCTCGGTGGCGTCATGGAGCACATCGAAGAAGCTGGAATTCACTCCGGTGACTCGGCCTGTGCACTGCCGCCGATCACGTTAGGTCGCTCCGACATTGAGCGCATTCGCCAATCCACGCACGCGATCGCTGAGGGTGTGGGTGTGCGCGGGTTGATCAATATCCAGTTCGCTATGGCCTCCGATGTCTTGTACGTCCTGGAAGCCAACCCTCGTGCATCGCGAACAGTTCCGTTTGTGTCAAAGGCAACTGCGGTTCCGCTAGCCAAGGCCGCAGCGCGCATCATGATGGGCGCGACCATTGCCACCTTGCGAGCTGAAGGAATCTTGCCCAAGGTCGGCGATGGCGGAAACTTGCCCGAAAACTCGCCGGTGGCGGTGAAGGAAGCCGTCTTGCCGTTTGGTCGATTCCACGGTGTGGACACCGTCCTGGGGCCCGAGATGCGTTCAACTGGTGAAGTTATGGGCATCGATGCGCTGTTTGGCACCGCTTATGCCAAGTCACAGGCTGGCGCCTACGGACCGCTTCCTATCTCGGGCAACGTCTTTGTGTCGGTAGCCAACCGCGATAAGCGCGCCATGATCTTCCCGCTGAAGCGTTTGGCCCACCTCGGCTTCACGATTTTGGCCACCGAAGGTACCGCCGAGATTCTTCGTCGAAACGGTGTCGAATCGACCATCGTGCGTAAGCACTTCGAAGAACCCGATGGTCGCCGCGACACCGTGGACTACATCCTCGATGGCGATGTGGACCTGATCATCAATACACCGTTCGGTGTGGGTGCTCGCTTGGACGGCTACGAAATTCGCACAGCAGCCGTCACGCGTGGGGTGCCCTGCATCACCACGATTCAAGGTTTGGCTGCTGCGGTGCAGGGGATTGAGGCCCTGATTGCGGGCGAAATTGATGTCAAATCCTTGCAGGCTTACGCTGAACAGATTAATCAAGCACGAGACGGGATGCGTTGATGGCGGTGCAGGTTAAGGGCGAAGTCCTCGATATTCGCCGCGTTGGGTCGTATTTCACCTTGAGCATGGTTGCTCCCGGCATTGCTGAGCATGCCCGCCCCGGTCACTTTGTCGCCCTCAACGTGGGTGGAGATAGTTCAAGTTTGTTGTTGCGTCGAGCCTTCTCCATTTATCGCACCGAACAGCGGGGCGTCTATGGCGGAACAGTCGACATTGTTTTTTCGGTGGCCGGACCAGGGACAGCGTGGCTGTCGGAACGTCAACGCCACGACCCCATCGACATCGTTGGCCCGCTTGGTCGCCCGTTCGTGTTGCCCGCCGAACCCGTTCCTTGCGTGTTGATCGGTGGCGGCTATGGCGCTGCACCATTGTTTACTTTGGCCGAGAAATTGCGTGAGCGTGGATGTCGAGTCGACTTTGTCCTTGGCGCAGCTACCGAGGATCGACTCTTTGGCGCCCTTGAGGGCAAGCGGATCTCGCAGTCCCTTGCGATCACCACTGAAGATGGCAGTCTGGGCGAGCGTGGGCGAGTCACCGATGTATTGCCGCGCATCATTGAACGATCCGACTCTGCTGTTCTGTATGCGTGTGGCCCGATGGGGATGCTTCAAGCGGTGGCTAAGACCGCTGAACGCTACGGGATTCATAGCCAGTGCGCTGTCGAAGAGTCCATGGCCTGCGGAGTGGGCGTATGTATGACGTGCGTTATGCCGGTCATCGGTGACGACGGCCAAACCCGCATGGTGCGCAGTTGTGTTGAAGGCCCGGTGTTTAGAGGCGATCGCGTGCGTTGGTCGGAGGTAGGAACAGTGCCGGAAGACACGATCGGTTCGCTTGCCTGGACCCAGGCCGCCAACGATTCACTGTTCGCAGCAAGTGCCCCGATTGCGGTTGAAGAAGACCTGCCAGCCATTGAGGATGACGAGGTTGTCGTTACTTCGGATGATTCAGTCGACGGTGAGGGGAGTGCGTCATGACTCGCATGCGCTTGACCACTAAACCTGAGACCGAACAGCCGTTGCCTGTCATTGATATGTCAACGCACTTAGGCGAACTGCCCTTGGTCAATCCGATCTTGACAGCATCTGGTTGTGCTGCGGCTGGTCGTGAAC
>JAPLBW010000191.1 GCA_026392555.1 Actinomycetota bacterium | reverse complement strand
GTGACGAGCTCGGACATCGTCTGATCGTTGGCGCCGAGCAAGCGCATGGATCGCACCACCCGACGCATGATGCGGCGTAGTACATACCCGCGACCTTCATTACCGGGCAAGATGCCATCACCGATCAACATCACCGTGGTGCGGGCGTGGTCGCCGACAACGCGAAGACGAACATCCGCCTCTTCGTTGGTGCCGTACTTCAGCCCGGCGAGTTCACTGGCTCGCTGAATAATGGCGCCCGTGGTGTCGATCTCATAGATGTTTTCCACGCCTTGTAGCAAGGCGGCCATGCGCTCAAGGCCTAAACCGGTGTCAATGCTCTTGGCGGGCAAATCGCCCAAGATCGGGAAGTCGTCTTTGCTTTGTCCTTCGCCGCGCTGGAACTGCATAAATACCAAGTTCCACACTTCGAGGTAGCGGTCCTCGTCAACGACGGGGCCGCCTTCTTTGCCATATTGCGGACCGCGGTCGTAATAAATCTCTGAGCATGGACCACAAGGGCCTGGAACACCCATAGACCAGAAGTTGTCGGCCATACCTCGACGCTGGATGCGATCACGGGGAATGCCGACCACGTTGTGCCACAAATCAGCGGCTTCATCGTCATCGTCGTAAACCGTGACCCACAGTTTGCTTTCGGGTAACCCATATCCCCCATCAGCAACCGAACTGGTGAGCAATTCCCATGCCATCGGAATGGCACCTTCTTTGAAGTAATCACCAAAGGAAAAGTTTCCACACATTTGGAAGAAGGATGCGTGCCGCGTGGTCCGGCCGACTTCTTCGATGTCAAGGGTGCGCACGACTTTTTGAACGCTAGCGGCGCGAGGCCAAGGGGGCGCGAGTTCACCCAAGAAATAGGGCTTAAACGGGACCATGCCGGCGTTGACCAATAACAGAGTGGGGTCGTCAGCAATCAAGGAGGCAGAAGGAACCACGGTGTGTTGTCGCTGTTCAAAAAAAGCCAACCAGCGGCGCGCGATCTCGGCGGAGTCCATCGGTACGGACGCACCCTTTCCCACTCAGGTCACGAACAAGCGCCCAGTTAGGCGTTGCTAGAGCCTACCGGCTCATTCAGGGCTGTTTGGGCGGGCGCGGCGCGGAATCGAGAATCTGACGAATTCGGGTAAGGCGCTCTGCAATCGCACCTTCGGCGCCAACTGCGCCGGGCGCGTAATAGCGCGTTTCCAGCAACGCATCGGGTAGGTACTGCTGAGCTGCGATTCGCTCGGGCAGGTTATGCGGATAGACGTACTCAGCCGCGCCAGGAATTGCTGGGCCGTGATTGTCGCGCAAGTGCGGTGGGACCGGACCGCCCTTACCGGCTTGCACATCCGCGAGTGCCTGATCAATAGCAACAATGGCTGCATTGGATTTCGGAGCAGTTGCTAATGCGATCACGGCTTCGGCTAGTGGGATGCGACCTTCTGGCATGCCAATGAAAGCCACCGCCTCAGCGGCAGCAACCGCGATGACTAACGCTTGTGGATCCGCCATGCCAATGTCTTCAGCTGCGGAAATCACCAGCCGTCGAGCGATAAAGCGGGGGTCTTCGCCCGCATCAACCATGCGTGCCAGGTAATGCAAACCTGCATCAACATCTGAACCGCGGATGGACTTAATGAAGGCACTGATGACGTCGTAATGCTGGTCGCCAGCTCGGTCGTAGTGCGCCAGGGCACGATCAACAGCCCGTTCCACATCGGCGTGCTCAATGACCGCCGAACCGCGATCCTGAGCCGCGCCTGCAGAAGCCTCCAGTGCAGTAAGAGCTCGACGCGCATCACCCGAGGCCAACCGCACCAACTGACTCAAGGCTTCATCGTCCACCGTCAGTGCATTGCGCAGACCGCGCTCATCCACGATGGCGCCCTGGAGTACCTGCGACACCACGTCGTCGGTGAGCGGCTCGAGCGTGACCACTAAAGAGCGTGACAGTAAGGGGGTGACCACCGAAAAGGCTGGATTCTCTGTCGTGGCGGCAATCAGCGTGACCCATCGGTTTTCTACTGCGGGCAACAACGCATCTTGTTGCGTTTTGGAAAACCGGTGCACCTCATCAACAAACAGCACGGTTTCCGAGCCGTCGGCCCCCAGGTAATGGCGAGCCGAATCAATGGCAGCCCGAACGTCCTTAATCCCCGCCGAGACAGCAGACAATTCAATAAAACGACGACCAGGAGCGTCGGCAACAATCGAAGCGATCGTTGTTTTGCCACATCCAGGCGGTCCCCACAGCACTACCGAAGCCGGCG
>JAPLBW010000048.1 GCA_026392555.1 Actinomycetota bacterium | reverse complement strand
CCACACCGACAGCTCCACGTGTCATCGCGGGGGCGGTCGTCAGGATCACATCGTGGCGAGCGCGGGTTTCGTCCTCGCTGGCTTCGGTGACCAAGGTGGCCGAGCGCGCCAACAATCCGGTGGACGAGAGCAGGACACGGCACGGTTCGTCGTCGATCTCTAACGAAACAGCAGAGGTGACCGGTTGGGCTGAGGCTTCAAGCAACACGGTGCGACGATCGGTTTGGTGCTCCTTGGCAACGTCAGCAAGTTCAGCGGACACCAGCTTCTTCAGCACGGATTCGTTGCTCAAGACCTCGGTCAAGGCTGTGATGAGTGCTTCAAGTTCGGCCAGTTCGTCGCGGAGTTTGCCTACTTCAAGTGAGGTCAAGCGACGCAGCGGCATGTCCATGATGTGCTGGGTTTGAATTTCGGACAATTCGAAGGCCTCAGCCAACTTGGCACGAGCCTCGGTGGAATCCTTACTGGTGCGGATGATGTGGATGACATCGTCGATGGCATCCAAGGCGATGAGTAGGCCTTCAACGATGTGGGCGCGCTCGGCGGCCTTGCGGCGACGGTATTCACTGCGGCGGCGTACCACCTCAAAGCGGTGTTGGATGTACACATCGAGCATCTCGCGCAAGCCCAGGGTGCGCGGGCGACCCTCGACCAGGGCCACGTTGTTGATGGCGAAGGAATCTTCCATGGGAGTGAGCTTGTAGAGCTGCTCAAGCACGGCCTCAGGATTAAAGCCATTCTTGATTTCAATCACCAGGCGCAGACCGTTCTCGCCATCGGTGAGGTCAATGACGTCGGTGATGCCGTTGAGCTTCTTGGAGCGCACCAGGTCAGCAATGCGATCGATGACCTTTTCTGGGCCGACCGTGTAGGGGAGTTCGGTGATGACTAAACCGGTCTTGCGCGCGCTGACGCGTTCAATCGAGACGGTGGCGCGAGTGCGGAAGGTGCCCTTGCCGGTTGCGTAGGCGTCACGGATTCCAGCGAGCCCGGCAATCGATCCGCCGGTGGGAAAGTCTGGGCCGGGAACAAACTTCATCAGGTCCAGCAGTGTCGCCTTCGGGTGATCAATCAGGTGCCGGGCTGCGGCAATGACTTCACCGAGGTTGTGCGGAGGCATGTTGGTGGCCATGCCCACTGCGATGCCGGTTGCACCGTTGACGAGCAAGTTGGGAAAAGCAGCTGGCAAAACCACGGGTTCGGTTTCGCGGTCGTCATAGTTGGGGGCGAAGTCAACAACATCTTCGTCCAGAGAGCCGGTCATGAGCATCGCGGCTGGGGCGAGACGGCATTCGGTGTAGCGCATCGCTGCGGGGCCGTCATCTAGGTTGCCGAAGTTGCCGTGTCCATCAACGAGGCGAACACGCAGCGAAAACGATTGCGCCATGCGGACCAAGGCGTCATAGATAGCGCCGTCACCGTGGGGGTGCAGCTTGCCCATGACATCGCCGACGACTCGAGAACTCTTGACGTGGCCGCGATCAGGGTTCAGCCCCATAGCGGACATGCCATACAAAATGCGGCGCTGGACGGGCTTGAGGCCATCACGAGCATCGGGCAAGGCGCGGGAATAGATGACCGAGTAGGCGTATTCAAGAAACGAGCTCTGCATCTCGTCGGTGACGTCGATGTCGATGATGTGCTCATCGAAGGGGGCCGGCGGTGCAGCAGTGGTTTTGCGGGCCATGCTCAGGTGCTCCTTGAGGTGTGTGGCAGAACCCAGCCGATGTGGCGGCTAGGTCAACGTGACCATCTTGGCGCACGCGAGCCACGGGCGGATGAGGGCGCGCGGCGATAACCTAAGGGTGTGAGCGATCCAACTCCCGCGGGAGCCCCTTACCCGCGACAGTGGGAAGCCGATGTCTTGTTGCGCGATGGTCGCGCGGCGCACTTGCGCCCCATCACGCCCGCCGATGCGGAAAAGATCGCCGACTTTCAATCGAGCTTGAGCCCCGAGAGCATTTATTTCCGGTATTTCACCTTGCGTGGTGACCTCACGCCCAAGGAGCTTGAGCAACTGACCACGGTCGACCACGATCGACGAGTGGCCTTGGTGTTGACCCTGGGACCACAGATCATCGGGGTAGGGCGCTACGAGGCAACCGGCGCGACCGAGGCCGAGATTGCCTTGACCGTGCGAGACAACCACCAGGCCCGTGGGGTGGGCTCGATTTTGCTCGAGCACCTGGCAGCAGCCGGACGCGAACGTGGCCTGCGCACCTTTGTTGGCACCGTTTTGTCAGAAAACTCGCGGATGTTGGACGTCTTTGCCGATGCCGGTTTCGAAGCCCAACAGCAGGTCGACGATGGCATGGTCAGCGTGAGCATTGATCTGGAACCCACTGAACAATCCCTGCGCGTGATGGAAGCGCGCGAACACCGTGCGGAAGCGGTATCTATTAAGCAACTGCTCTCACCGCAGTCCGTGATCTTGGTGGGAGTTTCGGTGCGCGAAGGCACCTTTGGTCACACCTTGCTTCGCAACATCTTGGATGCTGGATTTACCGGCGAGCTCAGCGTGGTTCACCCCTCGGCCGAATCCATTGCCGGGGTAAAGGCGTACCCGTCGGTGCTCGATGTCCCTGGCTCCGTTGACTTGGCCATCGTTGCTGTTCCTGCTGAACGAGTGCTCGATGTTGCGCGCGCCTGTAGTGAAAAAGACGCACGCGCCATTGTGGTGATTTCATCCGGGTTTGCCGAAGCCGGCGAAGAAGGGCGCGAACTGCAGCGTCAATTAGTCCAAGTCGCGCGCGGTCGTGGCATGCGCGTTGTGGGACCGAACTGCCTAGGCATCATCAACACCGCCGGCGAGGTGCAACTCAATGCATCTTTGGCCCCGGTGATGCCGCCCCGCGGTCGCATCGGCTTCTTTAGTCAATCCGGTGCCCTGGGAATTGCTTTGTTAGAAACGGTGCGTCGACGCGGTTTAGGAGTTTCGACCTTTGTTGGCGCCGGTAACCGTGCCGACGTGTCGGGCAACGATGTTTTGCAGTACTGGGAAGAAGACCCCGACACGGACGTAATTTTGCTGTATCTGGAATCCATCGGTAACCCACGCAAATTCACTCGTCTTGCACGCCGCATTTCGCGCCACACCCCGATCGTGGCCATGAAAACTGGCGGATCAATGCAGGCTCGACCCCTCGGTCATGCGGTGCGCCGCAGTTCGTTGCCGCCGGCCGCGCTTGAAGCATTGTTTACCCAATCGGGCGTTATTCAAACCGAAACCTTGAACCACCTCTTTGATGTCAGCCAGGTCTTGAGCTTTCAGCCGTTGCCGCAGGGTTCAACGGTGGCCATCGTGGGAAACTCGGACGCGTTGGGAACCGTCGGTGTCGCTTGGCGCATCAGCAACCGCAGAGGACTTCGACGGTGCCCTCGCTGGATTGCTTGACGACCCCGCGGTGGATTCGATCTTGGCCATCTTTGTGCCGCCACTAAGTACCGCCGGTGAAGGCGCGGTGGAGGCCATTGCCCATGCTGGTGCTCGCTTGATCAAACCCGTCGTTGCCACGGTGGTGGGGGTTGGCCCTGATGGCGCTTCGAGTGTGGAATTGCTGATGCGTCGCGACGAGGCGGGTGTTCCCATGAAAGGCTCGGTCCCCGCTTTCTTTTCGGTGGAAGAAGCCATCCGGGCCATTGCGGCCGTGACCAATTACTCGACGTGGCGGCACGAACCGGCAGGTCTGATGCCCGAGTTTGACGACCTGCGCATCCACGATGCTGGAGCCATGCTTGAGTCGATCATGGGGGATTCACTCACGCAGGTGGGTGATGAGCGCATCCTTGATGAGAATCAAATCGCGGAATTGTTGGGCTGCTACGGCATCGATCTGTGGCCCAGCGCTCACGTCACGAGCGAGGATCAAGCCGTTGAGTTGTCACAGACGTTGGGTTACCCCGTCGGATTGCGACTGAGCGATCCAGAGTTAGCCGGTCGAGCGGATCTGGGCACGCAGCGGTTGAACTTAGAAAGCGATGCTGCGGTGCGGACCGCGTTTCGTCGTTTGCAAAACCGGTTTGGAGTTAAGGCCGAGCGCATGACGTTGCAGCGCATGGCCCAACCTGGCGTTGCTTGTGTGGTGGGTTCGATTGAGGATCCCTTGTTCGGTCCAGTTGTTTCCTTTGGAATCTCGGGCGTTACCACTGAGTTGTTGGGCGATCGTGCTTATGCGATCCCGCCGCTCACCGATGTCGACGCGGCTCGCATCATCCGCGCTCCGCGCGCCGCGCCGTTGTTGCTAGATGGGTTGGGCGCTGGCGAAGAAGCCTTGGCCGACCTTGAGGAATTGATCCTGCGAGTCTCGGTGATGGTGGACGCGCACCCGCAAATCTCCGATGTGGTCCTGGATCCGGTATTGGTCAGCTCTAAGGGCCTGGCTGTTCTGGGCGCCAAGATGTCGGTCAAAGTGCCGCAGGCTAGGACCGAAAGCCCCGTTCGTCGGTTGACTGATTAGTCATCCTGCTACTTTGCTGACATCTGCGTACTCTTAAATCAAACCTTGCTACAGACAGGATGATCGATGACCTCTATGACCGTGGAATCCATGCGCGAAGCCATTGAGCGCAGTGGGTATTACCCCTCGTTGGTCATCGACGCCCTTGATACTGCCCTTGCTGGTGAGCCGGTCAATGCTTTTGTCGTTCAACACGAAGCCACCTTTGATCACAGTGAACTTCGGCGCCACATCACCGTCTTGGTGTTGACTCCCACGCGGCTTGTTGTTGGGCACACCGACGAACACCCCGTTGATGAAACAACTGACCGCCCTTACGCAACTGCGGGAACTGAAGCAGTACGGATCGAAAAGGTCAACTCTGTTGTTGTCGCACGCGTTGCCACCAATCCAGAAACCTATTCACCCGATCGTGGCGTAGCTGAAGTAATGTTGACCATTGGTTGGGGAGCGGTTAGTCGCATTGACCTGGAACCTGCGGCGTGCGGTGATCCGAACTGTGAGGCTGACCACGGTTACGCCGGTACGACATCCAATGATGACTTTTCGTTGCGCGTGAGCGAGGCGGCCGATGGCGCCGAGACTGTCGAACAAGTGTTGGCGTTTGCGCAGGCCTTAAGCAAGGCAACCTCGCACCTCGCGCTCTAAAACCGGCGCAATTATTCCGTGGGCTTCTTGGCCCCAAAGACAATGTCATCCCAGGAGGGAACCGACGCGCGTCCCTTGCGCTTAGGGGCAGCCGATGGGCGCGGTGCCGGGGCGTCAACCAGTTCCAGTTGTTCCTCGACCAGCTCAGCTAGGTCTTCAGCAGGGGTTTGGGCCAAGGCAACAGGGGATACGACGGGAGTCGGCTCCGCACTGAGTGCAGGCTCTGTGTCAGTGACATCAATGAGCTGAGCAGGTGCGGTTTCGGTTTCGGCTCGCGAATTGATCGGACGAACGCTGGCCAGCAACGGGCGTCCGCGGTCGCCACTGTCGGGCTCACTTGCATCTGGGTCAATGAGCCAACGCGCTTCGGCGTCGTCAGCGATCAGCGTCGAAGTTTTCGGATCAAAAACCCAGTGTCCAGAGCGTTGTTCGCGACCAATAACAAAGTTGGCTTCAACAATCCAGCGACTGTCTTCGCGACGCCAGGCTTGCCAATTAACAGAACTGCTTTCGACACCCAGCGGGGTGAGGCGTTCTGATACGGCGGCAACCAGCGAGATGTCGTTGGCGAAGTCGCGGCGAAGTTCGGTGTCGAGTGCGAGGTAGATGATGTGCTCACGTTCGGCCAACATGGGAGCGGCAAATCGTTCAACACGTTCACGATCGAGGCCGGACTCAACGATGACATCGTCAACCGATGCGCCAGCTCGAATTCGAGCCTGGATGTCGCGTGGGCGCATCATCTCGTCCATGTCGATTTCCACCTGCCTGATCTTGGGTGCCAACGCGGCTGAACGCCAAGGTCAAAGGTCCTGACGTGCGCGCCGCAGGTGTGAAACCTACCGCCCAGACCCCAACACGCGTGAGCGGAGGGGCTAATCTGCCTACCTACGGCGGCGTAACTTACGGTAGCGTAGGTTTATCAGATCACCGCACATCAGTGCATTGGCAGGAGGCTCACCATGACCGCAACGGCTAACTCAACGCCGGCTTCATTGACTTCGACCCCTCGCAATAACGCGATTGATGCCGAAGCTGCGGCCAGGTTCACTGACGTGGACATCTTGCGCGAGCTTGAGCCATTGGTGGCAGGCGAAGTCAATCGCCACATCAGCGTGCACAAGCACTGGATGCCACACGAGTATGTGCCGTGGACTGACGGCGAAAACTTTGACGGCGTCCTGAATGGCAAGGCCTGGAGCAGTGAGCAGTCCTCGTTCCCCGACGAAGTGCGCACGGCACTAGTGGTCAACCTCTTGACCGAAGACAACCTGCCCAGCTACCACCACGAGATTGCCACTATCTTCCGTGGTGAAGGAGCCTGGGGAACATGGGTCCACCGTTGGACGGCTGAAGAAGGTCGCCACGCCGTAGCGATGCGCGACTACTTAATGGTGACCCGAAGCGTTGACCCTGATGAACTAGAAAAATCTCGAATGACCCACATGTCCACCGGCTTTAAGAACAGTCACGAGGACCAGTTGCTGCACGGCATTGCCTACGTGGCTTTCCAGGAGCTGGCTACCCGGGTGGCCCACCGCAACACCGGTCATCTGTCCAATGACGCAGTCTGCGACCAGCTGATGCAACGCATCGCTCTGGACGAGAACCTGCACATGCTCTTCTATCGCAATGTGCTCTCGGGCGCCTTGGATTTGGCGCCTGACCAGGCGATGAGCGCCATTGTTGATGTGTTGACCAATTTCGAGATGCCAGGTGCGTCCATTGAAGGCTTTGGTCGCAAGTCAATTCAGATGGCGCTGGCCGGTGTGTATGACGCTCGTCAACACCTTGACGAAGTCATCCAGCCCATCTTGCGTCAGTGGAACATCTTTGAGCGCAATGACTTTGGTCCGGCCGGCGAAGCCAAGCGTGAAGAGTTGGCCGTGTTCTTGGCTGACCTTGAAACCCAGGCCTCGAAGTTTGAGCAAATGCGTGATGCTCGTCGCGCGCGAGCGGCTGCCAAGCAGTAGGCGGTGCTCGGTGCTCGGTGCCCGGTGCCCGGTGCACTGAGGGACTAGTCGATCCGACGAAGCTCGGATTGGTAGCGCGTAGCGTTTGCGACGTACAAGGCAACGCCGGCTTCAAAGGCTCCCGGTTGCACAGCGTTTTCGCGCAGCTTGGCCGGGACTCCCAGGGCCATGGCAAAGGACGGAACATCCATCCCATTGGGAACCAGTGCGCCAGCACCAACGAGGGCTCCACTGTGGACCACTGCGTCATGTAAAACGATCGAGCCTGAGCCCACCAGGCTCTTGTCTTCGATGGTGCAGCCCTCGAGGTGGGCGTTGTGACCAATAACGCAATCCGCCCCCACGGTGGTGGCCTTGGTGGCTGTTGCGTGGATGATCGTGCCGTCTTGGATCGAGGTTCGAGCACCCACGGTGATGACCCCGTAGTCGCCACGCAGGACGGCACTGGGCCACACCGAGGCGTGCGGGCCGAGGGTGACGTCGCCGATGACCACCGCATCGGGGTGGACAAAGGCGGTGGGGTCGATGTCCGGCACCCAATCGCCTAGCGCGTAAACAGCCACAGTTCCTCCCAAATAAGCCGCTGAAGGCGTCCTAATGTCCCATTATTCGCGGATAAAGGCACTCTCGGCGCGCCCCAGCGTGACGAATGGCCCCAGGTGCGACACAATCACCGCGCCGCACAAAGTTAAGCACCTAGAGGAGTTTTAGAACTAACAATGGCTACTGATTACGACGCACCACGCAAGACCGACGAAGAACTCAGCGCTGATTCGATTGAAGAGCTGAAGGCTCGTCGGGTAGATAAGTCCGCCTCGGCCGTTGACGTGGACGAAACCGATTTAGCGGAAAACCTTGAATTGCCCGGCGCTGACTTGTCGAACGAGGAATTTTCCGTTCGCGTCGTGCCCAAGCAAGCTGATGAATTCACCTGCTCGCGTTGCTTCTTGGTTCACCACCGAAGCCAGCTAGCCAAGATGGTGAAGAACCAACCTGTGTGCAAGGAGTGTCTCGCGTGAGTTCAAGCCGATCCGGTTCCGCAGCGGTTAACGCTGTGACCGATCGGCTTGCCTCATTGTTTGAGGCAGTGGGAGGTGACCGCAATGCATTCACGCCCGCCGAAGTCATGGCCATGTGGCCCAAGGTTGTAGCCAGTCTGCGCACGCTTGTTGATGTGCCCGCTTCGGAAGCGGTGATTAAAGATGGTGCAACATCTCGTAAGGACCAAGCTCTCGTTGCGGCCTCCCGACTGCGAGACGTAGCCACCGGCATCGCACCCCGGCTGCCGATCCGGGACCGGTCAACCTTGGAAGACCACCTGAAATTGCGCGATCCCGAACTCATGGCGCACGCCATTGTCAAGAACGCAGCTAACGCCACCGCTGTCGCAGGTTCCATTGGTGGGTTCTTAGTGATCACCTCGCGGACTGGCCCTGGATTGATTTTGTCCATCCCGCTTCGGGTCGCGACTGAAACTTTGGTTGTTGCCGCGATCGAACTGAAGATGATCGGCGAACTGCACGAGATTTACGACCAGCCTCTTGAAGGCACTGCGACTCACCGGGGAACAACAGCCTTGAAGTTGTGGGCTTCATATCGCGGACTCGACGTCACAGACACCGGTGGAATCTTTCAAACGGTTACCGAGATCGCGCGACGCCCAACAACGCGAAGGGCTGCAGCGTCGATCACGGGCAAAGCCTTAGGCGGTCGCGGATTGCGTTTGGGTGCTGGCGTGGTCGGAGCTATTGAGAACCACAAGTCCAGCATTGAACTGGGGGACAAAGTTCGAGCCGAACTGCGCCGCACACGGTTGAGCGGACTGAACGTGAAAGTCGTCAAGCTGGATGAGGATCCGGTCTAAGTAGTCGTTTCAGCCCCGACGCTTGCGGGCGATGGATCGGGCTTGGCGTTGAGCGATCAAACGCGCAGCGCCCACAGCTGCACCTACCGCAGCACCCCAGAGCAACACCACGGTTGCTGTTCCTCGGTCGTCCTCAACGCTTGGGGGTGTGCGACCAGTTGAAGCAGTCCAGACGGCCGAGGCTGCCTTGCGCGCAACGGAAGCTGCTAGCAAACCCAGTCCGAGCCCGAGCATTTTTTCAAATGCATCAGAGTCGACCATCTTGTCGGCCATGAACCCATCTTGCCTTATGGTTCCAGGCGAGGGGATTGGCGCCGGGTCCGCGTAACTCCAGGCTGGCATTTCGGTCCAAGGGGGTGAATGTGTCAATGAACTGGATGGCGATGTGGGCGCGGCCGGCATAGAGGCAGCCATCGCGCACCTCGATGACGGGCGAAGATCGAACCAGCCCAATGACTACTAATACACCGGTGATGGTTCCGACAATCCAGCCGATCCGCGCATGGAATGGGACGGCGTAGGCCACTCCCAGCGACAAGGCAAAAACAGCGCCCACCAGCCAGATCCACCACGGAGCCCACAGGTGCTCCCGAAAGCTTTTCACTCGGTCAGCCTCTCACCCATTACCAGCCGAGGGCAGATAGGGTCAAAAACGTGAGTGACCAACCGTTGACACCTGGCGAGCGCCATGCGGACGCCCCGGCTCCAGGCGAACCCGTTGTCTCGCACTATCACCTGTGTTTTGGCTGTGGAGTTGATCACCCAACGGGTTTGCACATGCAGATCACAGCCGGTGCGGGATTAACGGTGACGGCCGAGTTTGAGGTAGGCGTTGATCATCAAGGTGCACCTGGGTTAGCGCACGGTGGAATGTTGACGACAGCGATTGATGAAACCTTGAGCGCGATTAACTGGCTCTTGCGTAAGTCCGCGGTGACCGTGCAGTTGCAAACTGATTTCCGCCGGCCAGTACCCGTGGGGTCACGCGTGTTTATCGCGGCTGAATGTGTCGGAGTGGATGGGCGCAAGATTTTCACCGAAGCAGTGGGCAGACTCAACGCTCCTGACGGTCCCATCGCAGTCAAAGCCAAGGCCGTCTTTGTCGAAGTGCCACTGGAGCACTTCTTCTCTTACGGCCGGCCCGAAGATTTAGAGCACGCATCAACCCGTGATGAAGTGCAAGAGCGAACGAAAGGGCTATCGGTTAATCCATGAGCGTTGAGGTGTTATTCACGTTGGTTGACCCGGACGCCCCGGTGCCCGCCTATGCGCATCCAGGTGATGCCGGTTTGGACTTGACTACGCGCCAGGCCTGCACTCTCGAGCCAGGTGAACGAGCCCTGTTGCCTACGGGAATTGCGATCGCCATGCCAGCCGGTTACGCAGCTTTTGTGCATCCACGTTCTGGACTTGCCGTTAAGCATGGAGTCTCGCTCGTCAACGCGCCGGGGACCATTGATGCCGGCTACCGCGGTGAGATTCAGGTCAGTGTGATCAACCTTGACCCGAGCAATCGGGTGGAGTTTGCCGTGGGTGATCGCATCGCTCAATTAGTGATCCAAAAGGTGGAACACGTGGAGCTGATTGCCGTTGACCAGCTGCCTGGTAGCGATCGAGGTGAAAAAGGCTTTGGCTCTTCAGGATCTTGATCAGGTAAAGGTTGGTCCCTGGGACAGCAGCGATCCTGATCGATCGGAGCCACCCCAGGGGTGGACGGCTATTGATTTGGGTGCACTCATCGTGCATATCCCCAGCGATGTGGAATTGCGAATGGAAGTTCGCGAGGAAGATAACGCCGTCCTTGGTATCGAGATTGAAGGCAAGGACCTCGTCATGCAATTGATGGCCTATGCCGGACCGCGCAGTTCGGATATGTGGGACGAAGTACGCGGGGAAATCGCGCAATCTATCGCCGCAGATGGCGGAACCTTCAGTGATCGGCAATGTGGCATGCGAACGCATCTGATCGCAGTCCTCAAGGACGGCAGCAAGTCCATTAATGCTCGATTTATGGGCTATGACGGTCCGCGCTGGTTCGTGCGAGCGGCCATTTCAGGTGCTCGAGCCCATGACGACTCTGCCATTGGTCGCCTTCAGGAAATTGTCAATAACGCTGTCGTGGTCCGAGACGATCTAGCTCGCCCCATGCAAGAGCCCCTTGACCTTTCCTTGCCATCCGGGCCAGCGCAGGTACTGTGATGAGCGTGACCAGTAAGCCAAACCAAGCGCAGCCGTGGTGGCGTCGATGGGGTCGCACCACGGCCCAGTTGGACGACGAGTTGTTACAAGACAGTGCTGGACGCCACGGAGCTACCCCCATTCAGGTGTGTGAACTCGGTCAGCGTTGCCATGTTCGCGGTGTTCTACAGAGCGTGACTTTGCGCCCACAAGCCGGCGTTCCTGCCGTGTCAGCTCAGCTGTACGACGGAACGGCAACGGTGACGTTGATTTGGCTGGGCCGACGGCGCATTGTTGGTATTGATCCGGGCCGGGTGTTAAGTGCTCATGGCCGCGTGAACCAGCAGGCCGGCGAACTGGTCATGTTCAATCCTGAATACGAATTAGCGCAGCACCTCGATGACTGATTCGAGCGATAACCAGGAAAAGGCCTTTGACACAAGCTCCATCGTCGATGCTTTGGGTGGACCACGTGGCCTGTTGGAGTCGACTATCCCGGGTGTGGTGTTCGCAACAGTTTTTGCCTTCACCAATCCCAACTACACGATTGCCTTGGCGAGCGCGCTCGGTGTAGCTGTAGTGATCTTGATCGTGGCTTTGGTGCAAAAGCGTTCTGTGCAACAAACCATTAGTGGGTTCATCGGAGTGGCGCTGACGGCTGGAATTGTTTTGTTAACCGGTCGTGCACGGGACTTCTTTTTGGTGGGGCTGTATCGCAATGCTTTTTGGCTTGCGGCGCATGCCATCACTGGGCTAGTGCGTTGGCCCCTGATTGCGCTGTTCCTCGGCCCGTTCACTGGCGAAGGTGTGCAGTGGCGCAAGGACCCCGCTCGGTTGCGGGCGTATCAGTGGTGCGGGTTGGTGTGGATTGCAGTCTTTGCCATCCGACTAGGCGTGCAGTTGCCGCTGTTCCGCAAGGATGAAGTCGTTGCGCTGGGACTGGTCGGAATCGTCCTCGGGTTGCCCCTGTTTTTGGCAGCGTGTGGGGCTACTTACCTGATTTTGCGTCGGGTGCCGATCACTTTGCGGTCCAGCACCGAGAAAACTGACGAAACCGACAAAACTGACGAAACCGATGACCCGCATGCTCCACCGATCGCACTTTTTTAATCAGTGAGTGTGTGGCGACAAGATTTCTTGCAGGGGACTTTCGGATTCCGCACTGCAAATAAATAGTAGTTCGTCGCCGACCTCAAGCGTGTCATCGCTTGAAGGCGTGATGACACGACCGCTGCGCAAGATCGTCACGAGCGTGCAGTCAGGTGGCCAACTCATGGCACCTACGCGAGTTTGTGCGACAGGGGAGTCTGCGGGCAACGTCAGCTCCACCAAGTTGGCATTGCCCGCGCGAAGAGTGAACAGGCGCACGACATCGCCGACGGTAACTGCTTCTTCGACCAGGGCACTCAAAATGCGTGGGGTAGAAACAGCGACATCAACACCCCAAGATTCATCAAACATCCATTCGTTGTGTGGGTGATTGACCCGACCCACGACACGTGCCACACCGAATT
>JAPLBW010000189.1:13985-39465 GCA_026392555.1 Actinomycetota bacterium | reverse complement strand
GCGTTGTGCAACGTGGCCATTTCCACCACAGTGCCGGCAACCTTGACTGGCTCCATGACACCAAAGGGCGTCACTCGACCGGTTCGTCCAACGTTGACGCGGATGTCGAGCAATGTTGTGGTCACTACTTCTGCGGGAAACTTGTAGGCGATAGCCCACCGGGGGGCGCGCGAGGTTGAACCGAGCTGGCCTTGCATCGCGAAGTCGTCAACCTTGATCACCACGCCATCAATTTCATACGGAAGTGAGTGGCGCTTGGCTTTGGCGGTGTCGATGTAGTCAGTAACGGCCTGGCGATCTCCCACAACGGCCACTTGATCACTGGTTGGCAGGCTCCAGGACGCAAGGACCTCGTAGGCCTGGGATTGTGAGGTGGGGTCATACCCATCGTGCACACCCATGCCATGCACAACCAGCTGCAAACCACCTAGTGCATCCGTTGCTCGTTGAGCTTCTGCTTGCAAACGTGCGACTCGTTCGCTTTGCTTGCTCGTGCGATCGGCTTCCTGAGTTTTTGAGCTCACATCATCGACTTCAGTCAATCGACGGTCGATGCGTTGACGCAAGGTTCCGGCGGCAGCGTTGCGTGGATTAGCAAAAGGTGACTTGCCCAATTCCAATTGGCGGACATTGATGGCCTCAAAGGCCGCGATGGGGAAATACACCTCACCGCGT
This sequence comes from Actinomycetota bacterium, assembly GCA_026392555.1. Classification (GTDB taxonomy): domain Bacteria; phylum Actinomycetota; class Actinomycetes; order UBA12327; family UBA12327; genus AcAMD-2. The sequence continues at coordinate 38,790 of JAPLBW010000189.1, read as the reverse complement.
ACTTCCAACAGGGCCGGAACGCGATATTCGCCCTGCGCTACCAATTTCTTAGGGATGCACGGCATGTACCGCGAGTTAAATGTGACGTCTTCACCGACGCGACCATCACCTCGAGTAGCCATACTGACCAGTGATCCCTCGCGATAGACCAAGTCCACCGCAAGGCCGTCAAACTTCAATTCGCACAAATACTGGGGTGATTGGGCATTGAGTCCCTCATCCACGCGCGCAGCCCATGCACCAAAGTCCTCGGCGGAAAAGACGTTGTCCAGACTCATCAAGCGCAACAGGTGCTCGACCGGCTCAAACATGTCCGTGGCCTGGCCGCCCACCGTCTGCGTCGGTGAATCAGGCGTGATGAGCGAGGGATGCTGCGCCTCAATGCCTAGGAGTTCTTGTTCGAGCTGGTCGTATTCGGCATCGGCGACCGTGGGGGCGTCTTCGGTGTAATAGCGATAGCGATGTTCCCGGATTAAAGCAATGAGTTCGTCGCGGCGAGCCACGACATCATCAGGCACGTGATCACTGGGTGGCGTGGTCGCCATCTGGATCCTCCCGAAGCACCGTCATCATCTCTTGCAGTCTGGATAACACAACCCGTACGCGCGCTGGCGATGCTCCGGCTAGCCCACACGTGGGACTCAGAGCCAGGCTGTCGGCCGGCGAGCGATCGGTAAATCCCATCGCTGACCACCACCGCTGTACACCACTAACCGTACTAAGAACCTCTGACATCGGCGGCTCACTTCGGCCACCTTTGGTCAAGTTCGTAGGTGCCGGAGCGTCCTCAATTCCCATCACCCCGGGGATCAGCACAACGCCCTTTTCCACGGCCTCGGCTAGTAGGTCCACATTGGCTGGCGCGAGTACTCGCTGGTCAAAACTCAATCCAGCAAAACCGGATTCAAGGAACAACTCCAGGGGTGGCTCATCGCTACAGGAGTGCACGATCGGCGTTGCACCTGCATGGCGAACGGCTTCTACTACCGCATTGAGGCCGCCACGAACTTCGGCTTGGTCCACGCTGCGATACGTCGCCCAGCCACTGGCTGTCGGCACGCGTCCTAACAACACCTGATCGACCATTGGTTCATCGACTTGGACCAGGAGCTCCACGCCAGCGGGGAGCCTGCGCTGCGCATCGCGAACATGCAAGGTGACGGCGTGCTCCAACGCGGTGACCAGATCTCGTCGTGCACCGTGATCGCGTAGCAAGGCTTGTCCGGACGCTCGCTCAATGCGGGCCGCCAATGTCCACGGACCACACACCTGAACTTTGGCCCACCCTTGATGGACTAGACACGCTTGTTCAAACGCATCGAGATCCTGTCCTAGCCATGAGATCGCTCGACGATGATCAATCCCCGGGTGATCAGTGAGTTGCCAGCCGCTGGGCACTGCGGACACCGTGAACCCGTCGAGCAGTGCTGCTGTGCGGCCGACGAGGTCAGAACCTGGTCCGCGGCTAGGAAGTTCAGGTAAAGCAGGCAGAGAGCATTCCCCCACCACGATGCGTGCGGATTCAAAAGGGTCATCACCGGGCATGGAACCTATGCCGGTCCAACTCCCTGCAAAGGACTCGCCAGTCACCGGACTGCGGATCGAATGCGCGCGGAACCGACGACGCGATCACCAACGAACATCACTAATTCTTGGCCCGCCGCGATGCCGTAGGCCACGTCGCGCAATTCGACTGCATCAACCACCCCATGGGTATTGATGACCGCTCGAGCGGCGGCCGGACTTCCATGCGCACGCCATTGCACTTCAATGCCATCGGGGTCGACATCCTTGAGCGCAATCGAGGTTTCTAAGTCAAGGCGTTGAACGGCCAAGCTCTCGCGCGGCCCCACGACGACCTTGTTATTGATCGGCTCGATAGACAACACGAAACGCGCACGACCATTATCGGCTGGATCGCCAAGCGCCAGGCCGCGCCGTTGGCCGACCGTGAAGGCAAAGGCTCCCTGGTGCTCGCCAACAACGGCACCTGATTCGTCAACGATGTCGCCGGGCTGGTCGCCCAACTCAGAACGCAAGAATGCGCCAGTATCCCCATCGGGAATAAAGCACACGTCATAACTGTCGCTCTTATCCGCTACGAGGAGCCCGCGCTCACTTGCTTCACGCCGAACCTGATCCTTGGTTGAATCCCCTAGCGGAAACAGCGACTGAGAAAGGTCCTGCTCGCGCAGTACACCCAAGACGTAGGACTGATCCTTCTTTGGATCAACACCGCGCTTTAACACGAGGCCACCGGCCTCATCGTTTTCAATGCGTGCGTAATGGCCAGTGCACACCGCGTCAAAACCTAAGCCACGTGCCTTATTCAGGACTGCTGAGAACTTGATGCTCTCGTTGCACCGAATGCACGGGTTGGGTGTGCGCCCAGCTTGATACTCAGCGATGAAATCGTCCACTACATCGCGACGGAATTCCGCACTCAAATCCCAGACATAAAACGGAATCCCCAAGACATCAGCAATACGTCGCGCGTCGCGTGCGTCTTCCAAGGTGCAACAGCCGCGTGCGCCAACACGGTGGGTTTCGCGCGATGCGGACAGCGCGAGGTGAACACCGACGACTTCGTGTCCGGCGTCGACAGCCCGCGCCGCAGCCACGGCAGAGTCGACTCCGCCGGAAAGGGCTGCAATAACTTTCACAGGGATACTCTCTCGCACCCAGTTCTTGGAGCGTTAGGCGTGGTCAACCAGCGTTCCACTGGCTAACCGTGCTCGCTCCACAGCAGGCGCGATGGCCTCAACAACAGCGTCGACGTCTGTCTGAGTGGAGTTCCAACCCAAAGAGAAACGCAATGAGCTTCGGGCAGCTGTTTGAGACGCACCCAGCGCGAGAAGAACATGACTGGGCTGTGCAATTCCTGCCGAGCAAGCAGACCCCGTACTGCACTCGATGCCCTTAGCGTCAAGCAACATGAGCAAGGCATCGCCTTGACAGCCAGGGAAAGAAAAGTGAACGTTGTTGGGCAAGCGGTGCACCTCATCAAGGATCGGTGATCCGTTCAAGACTGCATCGGGCACAGCTTGTTGAATCTGAGCAATAAGGTCATCGCGCAGGGCGCTCACTCGAGCATTGCGTTCCACGCGATCGTCCATGGCCGCATCAAGTGCTGCTGCAAATCCTGCAATCGCTGGAACATCTAAGGTTCCTGATCGAACATTTCGCTCTTGACCACCGCCATGCAGAATCGGGGTCGGTTCGATGGAGCGCCCCAGCAACAAGGCCCCAATACCGGTCGGGCCACCCAGCTTGTGTGCACTCACCGACATCGCAGCGACGCCCAGGTCCGCAAAATTAAGTTCTAACTGCCCCACGGCTTGCACAGCATCGGTGTGAACCGGAATGTCATGAGCCTTTGCCATCGCCACGACTTCGAGCAAGGGCTGGATGGTGCCCACTTCGTTGTTGGCCAACATGACAGAGATCGCGGCAACGGAATCAGGATCGTCCATGATGAGTTCGGCTAAGGCCGCCAGGTCCAAGCGACCGTCCGCGTCAACCCCTACTTGGCAGATCTGTGCATTCTCGGCCTTGCCGAGCCACATCAATGGATCAATAAGCGCATGGTGTTCGATCGCCGAGGTAAGAAACCTGACTCGCTGCGGGTCTTGGGTACGGCGAGCCCAGAACAAGCCCTTGACGGCGAGATTGTCAGATTCGGTGCCACCGGCTGTGAAGACCACATCGCTGGGGCTGGCCCCGAGGTGGCTCGCGATGACTTCGCGAGATTCCTCCACCACCCGGCGTGCACGACGACCTGCGGTGTGCAGAGATGAAGCGTTGCCAACACCACCGAATTGCGCCGCCATCGCTGCAATGGCTTCGGGGCGCATCGGAGTCGTGGCCGCGTGATCTAAGTAAGGCATCGCCTTGAAGTGTAGATGGGAAGCCAGATTCCCGCCTGACGTCAGCCCTTGCGGGTGGCGATTTCCTGGGTCAACTGCGGTCCAACAGCGAACAGGTCGCCCACGACGCCGAAATCTGCCAACTCAAAGATCGGGGCTTCGGGATCCTTATTGACGGCCACGATCGTCTTGGACGTCTGCATTCCAGCACGGTGCTGAATCGCACCAGAGATGCCCAGGGCGATGTACAACTGCGGCGACACCGTCTTGCCGGTTTGGCCCACCTGGTACTGGTGTGGGTAAAAACCTGAGTCCGTTGCGGCGCGCGATGCGCCAACGGCAGCGTTCAGGCTGTCGGCCAGTTTTTCGATGACATCGAAGCCCTCTGGACTTCCCACTCCACGGCCACCGGAAACCACCGTTGCGGCTTCGGACAATTCCGGGCGTCCACCCTTGGCTTCGACCACGTGATCAGTGATGACAGCTGCGGTATCGGATGGCGCTAATTCCGCAGTGACAGCAACGTGCTCGCCAGCACCGGCGGCCTCAACAGGAGTCGTTGAGTTCGGGCGCACGGTGATGATCGGGGTACCGGTCGTGACCGATGAACGAACAATGGTGCTGCCACCAAAGACCGATTGAACGGCAACGATTCCGTCTTCAATATCTACGGCATCGGTGATCACACCACTGCCAGAACGCACCGCCAACCGACCAGCGATTTCCTTGCCCTCAGCGGTGGAAGGAATTAGCACTGCTGCTGGGGACGCGCTAGTCACGAGTTGATTCAAGATAGCGACCTTGGGGCCGACGACTGACGTTGTGAGCGCAGCATCGTTTGCGACATACACCTTTGCTGCGCCGTAACGCACCACATCGGCCATTGCTTGTTCGGCACCTGCGCCGATGATGACTGCACTGGGCGAGCCGTGCCTCGCGGCGAGCGTGAGCAACTCAAAGGACACCTTCTTGACCACACCATTGGTGTGTTCAACCAGAACCACAATCTCTGCGGACACAATTTCTCCTAGGTCGAGGTTATAGAAATTTTTGGGTGACGAGGAAGTCTGCGATCTTGGTACCGCCATCGCCTTCATCGGTTATGACGGTTCCGGCTTGGCGAGGCGGTCGCTGCTCAAAGGCATTAACGCCCGACCAGGCCCCTGCCAACCCAACGGTCGCAGGCTCAATCGAGAGCTCGGTCAAGCTCAAGGTCGCCACGGGCTTCTTCTTCGCGGCCATGATGCCCTTGAACGAGGGATATCGAGGTTCGTTGATCTTTTCCACCACGCTGACAATGGCTGGCAAGGAGGACTGCACCACGTCATAGCCATCATCGGTTTGACGCTGGATGGTCAAAGTGCGCGCATCCGGGTCAGCATCTACCTTCTTGGCAAAGGTCATCTGTGGCAATTGCAAACGCTCAGCCAGCATTGCGGGAACCACGGACATGCGAGCATCGGTCGATTCCGAACCCAAAATGACCAGATCAAATTCAACAGTTCCTAGCGCTGCGGCAAGAGCTGCCGAAGTGGCAACAGCATCCGAACCATGCAATGCGTCATCAACAACGTGGATCGCATCATCGGCGCCCATCGAAAGCGCTTTACGAATTGTCTCGCCAGCCTTTTCCGGCCCCATGCACAAAATCGTCACTTGGCCACCGTGAGCTTCCTGCAAGCGCAGGGCTTCTTCAATGCCGTACTCGTCGAGTTCATTCATGACCGGATCGGCAGATGCACGGTCGAGGGTCTTGTCCGCTTCGTTGAGCTTCTTCTCTGCCCAACTGTCGGGAACTTGCTTGACACAAACGACGATGTTCAGCGGCATGACGCCAACCTCATTTTCGTGACGAAACTGGATTTTCCGGGTGGAACTGGATCTTTTTGATAAAACAGAATCTTCTTGCTGATGGTGCTGTCTGCCCCTATATTACCCGTGAGTAACGCAGGGCGCCCCTTGGGCCTACCGGTGTAGGAACCGCGCCTTACCTGGACCTGACTCGACAAAGGTCCGCATCCCGATCACTCGGTCTTCGGTACCAAACAATCCGGCGAAGGCCTGCTCTTCAATGGCTATTCCACCGTCAATGTCGGTATCTAACCCAGCATCAATCGCCCGTTTAGCGGCCTGCACGGCCAACGCTGGGCGGGTGGCCAGTTCGGCAGCCAAAGCCAGGGCCGTGCTGACCACTGCATCGTCGGCCACGACTTGGTTCACCAAGCCCATAGCCAATGCTTCATCAGCCTTAATCGCACGTCCGGTGAAGACCAGATCCTTAGCTCGGGAAGCACCAATCAAACGAGCAAGGCGCTGAGTCCCGCCAGCTCCAGGGATGATGCCTAACAAAATTTCCGGTTGACCAAACTGCGCACTCTCGCCAGCGATGCGCAGGTCAGCGCATAAGGCCAGCTCGCAACCGCCGCCCAGGGCATAGCCATTAACCGCCGCGATGATCGGACGCGGTGTCGACGCGATGGCGCTAAAGCAGGCCTGGAGTTCAGCTCCTTCGCGCTGCACTTCCGCCAGGGACCAATCAATCATTTCCTTCACGTCAGCACCGGCGGCAAAAGCTCGCTCGTTACCGTGCATGACGATCGCGCGCACTGACTCATCGCTTCCCAGAGCCTCAAATGCATCGCGCAATTCGTTTTGCATCTGGCGGTTCAGCGGATTGAGCTTGGGGCGATCCAAGACCACGGTGGCTACGCCGCTCTCAGCATCGATCGTGACTTTGATGAACTCGCTCATGGACCCTCCGACGCAGACCGACAGCGCCGGGGATGCCGGCGCTACGGACTACAGACTAACGAGGGTTAGGAAAGGTCGTTCCACACGAAGCCAGGGGTGGCGACGCAGGCGTTGGCTGCACCCAGGCGCTGGAGACCCGAACGGTCACCCGTGGAGTAGGCGGCGGTGCTGCGAGACAGGATCGTGGGGTACATCACCTGGCTGGTCGAGCTCACGTGGTTCAGACCCATCGCGTGACCGATTTCGTGCATCAACAGTTCGCCACGTGTTGAGCCGGCACCAAAGCCCGCGCGGAACTTGGAGTTCTGTGCGGCGTTAAGCACTACGAAGCCTCGACCACTCACGCCGGTCCAAGGAGCAGATCCGGACTTCCAGTACTTGAAGGCGTAGCCACCGGTGCCGGCCACGTAGCCACCCGATGAGCTACGGCCCAAGAGGGTGGACTTCTTGCCCTTGACGGATTGATTGGCCCAGGCCACCACGATTTCAGCGGAAGTTTGGCGGCCGTACCAGGTGTTTGATGAAGTGTTAGTCGGCACTTGACTCGTACCACCAGCGTAACGGAACTTCATGCCGGACACGGCAGATGCGCGAGCAAAGGCACGCTTCACATCATTGACGGCGGCGAGACGGCGAGCTGTCGTGTTTCCGGCAAGTGATGCATTGACGCGGTACGTGATGGTTTGGCATGGGTTCCAACGAGCAATCACTTTGTTGCCGTCGGGAAGAGTTTGAGTAGCGAGCGCGTATTGGCTGGCCGCAGCTGAGGCTGACGAGGTCGCCGGTCCGGCTGCGAAGCCAACTGCTGCGGCCACAGCCACGAGCAGAGCGCTCGTTGCCTTGGTTGGCTTCAACATGATGACCTCCTGCGCGGGTCCCTTGTGGACCACTACGCAAGAAACATCGGCATCGGGAATAGGCCGCTTTAACCAGCACTACATCTAGTTGTCATCTCACCCATTTGGACTAGCACTAGGGCTAGAGCCCAGTCCTGAGGCGGATCTAGGTAGAAACCACGCCCTGCGCGCAGAGCCTGAAACAGGCCTTAGGCCCGCCCTACGGGGTGAGGCGAGCACTAACCCGCACGTGTGATCGCGCAACCCCGTGGGGCGGGCATCATGTGCTGACTTAGAACAGGGCGTTTGACAGTGCCAGGCGCCCGGCGGGAACCGCGGGGTGATCATTGCCCAACAGGTCAAAGAGCTCGACGAGGTGCGTGCGAACTGTTGCGCGCTCCGCGTCATCAGTGCGGCGCACGAGGTCAACCAGAAGTTCAAAGGCTTCGCTAGCGCGGGCATGGAGAACCAAGACATCCGCAGCCACTAAGTGCGCGTCAACATCCTGAGGACTGTGTACAGCCGCATTGAGCGCAGCAGTCAATTCGATGCCCTGCGTGCGTTGCATGAGCTTGACCGTGGCCAAGCCCGCTTTTCCATCTGCATGAAAAGGCTCGCGCTGCAAGAGTGCCTCATATGCCGTCACCGCGGCGGCTAAGTCGCCACGATCAATTGCATCGGCCGCATCATCGAGCTCTGGATCAGTGACGACCAATTCCTGCTCCACCTCTTCGATGGCTTCAGGGATCACCCCTCCGGTGATCTGCCCGTTCACACCGGCCTCGGCGGCGACAATCAAGAGTTGTTCGAGCACCTGCCGGATCTGCCCTTCTGGCAACGCGCCCTGGAAGAGGGGAAGCGGTTGCCCAGCCACCATGGCGAAAAACGCTGGAATCCCCTGCACGCCAAAGGCTTGCCCAACGCGCGGCTGCTCGTCCACATCAACCTTGGCCAAGAGCCATCGGCCATCGGCTTCGGCCACCAACTTTTCCAAGATGGGGCTGAGGTGCTTGCACGGCTCACACCAGGTGGCCCAGAAATTGATAACCACGGGCACGACGTGCGAGCGTTCGGCTACGTCGACCGCAAACGTGTCCTCGGTCGCAGCAAATATCAGCGGAACCTGTACGCCGGCTTCGCGATCTTGTTCTACGTGTTGTTGTGCCTTGGCTTGCACTTCACGGGCTGCCGCGAGCGCACCTAGGTCGACCACGCCACGCGTATCAAAACCGCCGGGTTGATTACTCACGCACAGCTCCAGATATCGAAGAAATTAGGCAGACGGAACTTTGATGATCAAAGCATCGCCCTGACCGCCACCACCGCACAGCGCAGCGGCGCCGACTCCGCCACCGCGGCGACCGAGCTCTAATGCAAGGGTCAGCACTATGCGTGCACCGGACATACCGATCGGGTGACCCAGAGCGATTGCTCCACCATTGACGTTGACCTTCTCCTGGCTGATTCCCAATTCCTTGGCTGAGACCACACCGACCGCGGCAAACGCTTCATTAATCTCTACCAGGTCTAAGTCCGCCGGAGTCATGCCTTCACGCGCAAGCGCCTTTTCAATCGCGCGCGCGGGTTGCTCGTGTAACGAAGGATCCGGCCCTGCCACGACACCATGCGCACCGATCTCGGCGATCCAACTCAGTCCCAGTTCTTCCGCCTTGTCCTTGCTCATCACCACTACCGCGCAGCCACCATCGCTGATCTGCGAGGCGCTACCGGCCGTGATCGTGCCTTCCTTAGCAAAGGCAGGACGCAGCTTGCCTAGGGATTCAACCGTCGTGTCGGCACGAACACCCTCGTCGGTGGTGAATGCGATGGGATCGCCCTTGCGTTGCGGCAGGCTCACCGGAACGATTTCAGCATCGAAAAGGCCAGCGGCAATCGCTGCAGCGGCACGCTGGTGCGAGCGGGCCGAAAATTCATCCTGCTCTTCACGGGTGAGGTCATAGCGCGCGTTGTAGTTTTCTGTGGAAACACCCATCCCCAACTGATCAAACGCGCAAAACAAGCCGTCATCAGCCATGGTGTCCTGCATCTTCCAGTCCCCGTACTTCACACCCTCGCGAGATCCGCGCAGGTAGTGCGGTGCATTGGTCATGGATTCCATGCCACCAGCAACGACGATGTCAAATTCACCCGCACGAATGAGTTGGTCAGCAAGGGCAATGGCGTCAATGCCACTAAGGCACACCTTGTTCAAGGTGAACGAGGGAACGCTCATGGGTAGACCAGCAGCGATGCCGGCCTGCCGCGCTGGGTTTTGTCCCGCACCGGCCTGGAGAACGTGCCCCATGATCACGTAGTCAACCTGCTCCGGACTCACGCCGGCCTTGTCCAAGGCGCCACGGATAGCCACTCCACCCAGGTCTGCCGCGCTCATGCCCTTGAGGGAACCAAGGAGGCGCCCCATAGGCGTACGAGCTCCAGCCACGATGACAGATGCAGACATTGAGGGACCTCCTGGTAACGGTTGAACTCTGAGCCTGACACCATACCTACATGATCCTTCGCATTGATCACGTCGGTATTGCCGTCCCTGACTTGGACGAGGCCATCGAGTTCTACACCAACACCTTGGGGCTGATCTGCGCCCACACCGAGGAAAACACTGAGCAAGGTGTGCGGGAAGCGATGTTGGCTGGTCCTGAAGGTGGCGCCATGGTGCAACTGCTTGCCCCCCTTCGCCCGGACTCCCCCATTGGCAAGTTCTTGGACCGCAGTGGCCCTGGAATTCAACAAATGGCCTACACCGTTGATGACATTGACGCGACGTCAGCTGACCTTCGCGCCAAGGGCGTTCGCTTGCTGTACGACGAAGCCAAAATTGGCACGGCAGGTTCGCGAATCAACTTTTTGCATCCCAAGGATGCGGGCGGAGTGCTCGTTGAATTAGTTCAACCGGGCTCCGACCACTAGTTCGCTTTTTTTACTGCGCATCCCAATCAATAACTTCGTGACCGGGAACAACGGTCGCGACAATTTCATCCAACGCTGTTCGCACTTGTTTTTCGCCCACCCATAAATGCACTGCATCGTGCGCGACTACCTCGGCTTGTGGGATCACCGAAAAGCGCTCACGAGCTTGGGGTGGCTGTAAGAAATCGTCGCGTTCAGGAACAAGCACGCGTAGCGGGCGTCCATCATCAGCCCAGCGCCGCAATTCCTCCTCTGAGGTGTAACGCAACGGTGGCGACAGCAAGATCGCGCCCACCACCTGGGGCAAGAGCCCATACTTCAAGGTCAGATCGGTACCAAATGACCAGCCCAGCAGCCAGATATTAGGAAGCCCTGCATCTATTGCCCACTGGACCGCCGCCTCGACATCGTTCTTTTCGCCTCTGGCCTCATCAAAGGCGCCCGCACTACAGCCGCGCGGGCTGCACGTCCCTCTCGTGTTAAACCGCAAGACATTGATGTTGGCAAGCGCGGGAAGTCGAAACGATGCCTTGCGCAACACATGTGAATCCATAAAGCCACCCTCAGTGGGTAACGGGTGCAAAGTCACCAGCGTCGCGTCACTAGGTCCGGCAGCAGGGCGCGCAAGTTCGCCGACCAACGTCAAGCCATCGCTAGTGTGCAAAGTTATGTCTTCCCGCAACGCAGGTAAAACCGTTGACGGCGAAATTCCGGTCATCGCCGTGGTCCTGAACTCTCCCGACGCTTCCAGCACGGTGTGTGCCAGTGCCGACGTTCTTCCATCCCCCGATCGTGCGGCCAGGCCACGACGTGCGGTGTAGCTGGACGTATCTCTTGATCACAACCGGGGCACCGGTAATTCTTTGTTGACGACGAGCCAGTAATGCTTCGAACGACGTACTCTTCGCCGGCCCACTCTTGGATGTCTTGGTTTGACGGATTCGACTGCGGACGGTCAGGTGGCGTCGCTCGCTTGGCTCGACGCGGACTCACGGCTGTCCAGAGGCCATCTCGCGGATGCCTACTCCATAGGTCACTCCGTCAATTAAAATCTGGGCAGGCAGATGACGTGGGAGCTGTGTCGATCGCGATATAGACAACAAGATGTCGCAGATAGTCGGCAGCGTGAAGACCTCTAGCGAGGTAATCGGGCCCTTGGGGTAGCCACATCCCAACGTCATAGCGCTGTCAATGTCGTCAGCACTGGCATAGCCAGAACCCAACATTCGCGCGGCGTCGTTGAAATAGGGAACGAGAAGGCGCCCAATGATTTGGCCCGGTTGGTCATCACAGATGACGGCGGTGGCTTTAGCCGCTTCCGCGATCGCTAGGACACCATCAAGGATGTCTTGTCGAGTAAAGGGCGTCTTCGCCACTTCAATGAGTTGCCCTTTGATATTGGGGAAAAGAGTGTGCACTCCGACAACATCCCCACGGCGAGTGCCCATCTGTGCCGAAATATCTGTGGCGCGCTGGATGGGCATGACACCGACAATTACCGGGAGTTCGGCGGGAATCAGCGTGGGGTCAAAGTCGTTGTAGTTCATCCGACGAACGTCGACACCTACTTTGCCGCACAGTCGAACAAACTCATCAATTTGAATTCCTTCACCAACAACTACTACTTCGCGGGGTAGCGTCAACGGTTGTTGAGCAGGCGGAGTGTCCGCATCGGTGACAACTTTTCCAGATCCTGGCTTTTCGTACGAGTAGAAACCTTGGCCCGTCTTGCGCCCGAGTAGGCCGGCCGACACCATCGATCGAAGCAGTGGCGCTGGGGCGTGAACGGGGTCTCGAGATTCGGCAAACAACACGTCCATCACTTCAAGGCACACGTCCAGGCCGATCAGGTCACACAGCGTCAACGGACCCATCGGTAGCAAAGCCCCGATGCTCATAGCCGCATCCATGCCCTCGCGCGTGACGCTATTGGCATCAAAGACGCGAATCGCATCGTTGAGATAGGAGATCAACAAGGTATTGGCGATGAATCCCGCCCGATCCCCCACGACGACTGGGGACTTGCCATACGCCTCCGCCAGTGCACGGACGGTTTCGGCGACCTCAGGATCTGTGCGAACCGTGGTGACCACCTCGACCAGTTTCATCACTGGAGCGGGGTTAAAAAAGTGCATTCCAATCACGCGCTCAGGTCGAGATGTGGCGGCTGCGATTTGGGTGACAGACAACGAACTCGTGTTTGTAGCAAAGATCGTCTCGGGCTTGCACAACGCATCAAGTCGACCAAAGAGATCCTTCTTGATGTCCATCCGCTCAGGCACAGCTTCAATGACTAAATCCACCGTCGCCAGTTCATCAAAGTTGACTGTCCAGTTAATCGAATCAAAGACCTGATCAGCAGCCGTGGCTTCCATGCGCCCGCGCTCAACTGCTCGGGACAGCGAGTTCTTGATGATGGCCTGTCCCCGCTCCAGAGCCGCCTGATCAATCTCGACAGCGGTGGTGTGACGCCCTTGCTTGGCAAAGACTTCCACAATGCCCGCACCCATGGCGCCCAAACCCACTACGCCAACCGTCTGTACGCCGGTCATTGTTCCCACCTTCTGGTCGTTCACCTGAACGCTTCACCACGTAAAGCGCGATGCCCCTCAACGATAGTTGGTTGCACCGGAGCCCCTGGGCTGACCGCTGGAGTGTCCACCAGCGTTTGGCGGGTGCGAATCCGCATAGCCCGCCGTGCCACCTCGCCATTAGTTCCTGGCGCTCCATGTGCACACGTTCGGACCCGGCTTTGCCCTGGTCCGCAGGACCGACGATCCCACCGCTCGACTGTTCTAAGCAGTAACGGACTGATCTGCCGGAAGCAAGACAGATTCGTACGTGAACAGACGCGAAAGACGCGTTACTGCGAGAAGTCGATGCAAACGCGGTGGCACATCAATAAGGACGATGTTGACGCCGACCAAGTCTGCGCGTCGGCGAGTACCAACCAAAACGCCTAGGCCAGCGGCATCGATCACGTCAAGGTGCGCCACGTCAATACGAAGGTCGCCAACGCAGTGGTCAACGGCTTCGTGAAGAAGGCGACGCACATCAGCACTATTTCCAGCATCGAGGTGATCGGGCATGACAATCACACCTGAGTCAGCAAATCGATTCGACATCAAGCTCCTGTCCATAACATCCGGAGGGGAAGGATGACCTGAATACTCAGGACATTACCGGTGGTGCACCCGAGAAAGCCCCTAGATTTCGACCCAGGACGTGCACTCGAGTAAATGAACCGTACGGTTTCTGGGGCAGATGTGGCGGTAAGACACGCGTGGGACCAGCGAGCCAATTTCCTATGAGGCATCCAGATCAGGGGTTCGCACCACGCCAGCACCAAGCCGGGTCAGGGTCTCGACGAATCCTGGATAACCGCGATCAACGTGGTAAACGTCCGTCACCACCGTCGTGGCATCTGACACCAATCCCGCCAAGACCAAGCCAGCACCGGCTCGAATATCGGTGGCACGAACGGGAGCTCCAGACAGTTCAGGCCGACCCCGCACCACCGCATGATGGCCATCGGTGCGAATCTGCGCACCCAACCGCACCATCTCATTGACAAACATAAAGCGAGCTTCAAAGACATTCTCGGTAATCATTGCTGTGCCCTCGCTGATGCTGGCCAGTGCGATGATCATGGGCTGAAGGTCAGTAGGAAAGCCCGGATACGGCAAAGTGGCCACGTCCACGGCACGAGGGCGCTGGTCCATCGTCACGCGAAAACCATCGTCGACTGGACTGACCTGTGCCCCCGCGGCTGTGAGTTTTTCTAGCGGTAATTCAAGGTGGTCCATCCGCGCGTTGTGAATCGTGATGTCGCCACGCGTAAGGACCGCGCCGATGGCCCACGTCCCTGCGACGATGCGATCAGGTACGGCGGTGTGATCAACAGGGCTCAGGGACGAAACACCAGTAATGGTTAGCGTCGATCCCCCCACGCCTTCAATCTGTGCACCCATATTGATCAACATCTGGCATAGGTCAACAATCTCTGGTTCGCGGGCCGCGTTGTCAACGGTTGTCGTTCCCGTCGCCAGGACAGCAGCCATCACGATGTTTTCGGTTGCTCCCACACTGGGAAAATCGAACGCAACGTACGCACCTCGAAGTCCGTTGGGGGCAGTGGCATGTAGGTAGCCATGCTCGCTCTTTACTTGCGCACCCAACTTGATCAAACCCTCAACGTGCATATCCACACCGCGCGATCCAATGGCATCCCCACCAGGCAAGGCCACGTCCGCCTCGCCACAGCGAGCAACGAGCGGACCAAAGACGCAAATCGATGCCCGCATTTTGCGCACCAAGTCGTAGTCCGCCTGATGACCTAGTTGCTGGGGAACATCAATGGTGATGACTTCTCCAGCGACATCCTGTGTGACTGCACAGCCCAACCGGCGCAAGAGTTCAGCCATGATGTCTACGTCAACGATGTCAGGAACGCCCCGAATGGTGGTGGTGCCCTCAGCTAGCAATGCCGCGGCCATGAGTTTGAGCACGCTGTTCTTGGCCCCGGTGATAGTGACTGCGCCCTGCAGGCGGGCTCCCCCGGTAACCTCAAAGCGCTCGGCGACGGTTTCCACGTCCCCGATGGTACGCGCCAACGTTCTGCATCTAGCGTTGGAACGATCTAGAGTGGTCACATGGTCAAACTCACTCGGATTTACACGCGTACCGGCGACGATGGCACCACCGCACTGGGCGACTTCACCCGAGTGCGCAAAGACGACTCTCGCCTCGAGGCCTACGCCGACGTTGACGAGGCAAACAGCGCCATTGGCGTGGCGATTGCCACCGGTGAGCTGAGCCCGGAAATCACCACGTTGCTTACCCGCATTCAAAATGAACTTTTTGACGTGGGCGCCGATCTTTGCACTCCAATCGTGGAGAATCCAGCACACCCACCGTTGCGCGTTGTGCAGTCATACATTGACGACTTGGAATCTGAATGCGATAAATACAACGAGCAACTGCAGCCCCTGAATTCATTTGTCTTGCCTGCTGGAACTCCGGCCGCTGCTTCATTGCACTTGGCTCGCACGATTGTGCGGCGTGCCGAGCGAGCAGCATGGACGGCTAAATCGGAACACCTTGATGCGGTGAATGAATTGACCGCGACTTACCTCAATCGCCTCAGCGACTTACTTTTCATTTTGACCCGGGTGGCAAACAACAACGCCGGCGGCGATGTGCTGTGGCAGCCGGGTTCTGATCGAGCTCGCTAAGTAACGAAAGTTACAGCGAGGCGACGCGCAGACGGGTTTCGGCGCGGTCCAAATCATCTTGCGATCCATCCTGACGAGCGCGGACCGCGGCCTTTTCGGCACGCTGCACATCAATTTCGGAGGCAAGCTCAGCGGTTTCTGCCAAGATCGAGACTCGATTTTCACTCACCGAGAAGAAGCCGCCGTGAACTGCGGCTTCAATCGTGCCGTCGGTGGCTCGAATGGTCACCGAGCCATCCACAAGGATCCCCAATACGGGCTGGTGGCCGGGAAGAACTCCAATATCGCCATCCAACGTACGGGCCAGCACCATTGATGCTTCGCCCGACCAGACCTGACGGTCAGCTGCGACCAGTTCTACTTGCAAGGTTGCCATGGAGTTCCTCCCTTCGATGTCGTGAAGTGAAATTAGTCGTTCAGTGCTGCAGCGTTACGTTCCACATCTTCGATGCCACCGCACATGAAGAACGCCTGCTCTGGCAGGTGGTCAAATTCACCATCAGTCAAGGCACGGAACGAGGTCAGCGTCTCGGACAGTGGCACGAATGAACCGGGCTGACCGGTGAAGGCTTCAGCCACGAACATGTTCTGCGAAAGGAATCGCTGAATACGACGGGCCCGGCCCACGAGGATCTTGTCTTCTTCGGACAATTCATCAATACCAAGAATGGCGATGATGTCCTGAAGATCCTTGTAGCGCTGCAGGATTTCCTTAACGCGCTTGGCGATGGAGTAGTGCTCATCACCAATGTAGTTAGCGTCAAGGATTCGCGACGACGAGTCCAACGGGTCAACAGCAGGATAAATACCCAGCTCGGAAATTGGACGAGACAACACCGTGGTCGCGTCAAGGTGAGCGAACGTGGTGTGCGGCGCGGGGTCAGTGATGTCGTCAGCAGGGACATAAATGGCCTGCAACGAGGTAATCGAGGCACCACGTGTTGACGTAATGCGCTCCTGCAGCACACCCATTTCGTCAGCCAAGGTGGGCTGGTAACCCACGGCTGAAGGCATCCGGCCAAGCAGGGTCGAAACCTCTGAACCGGCCTGGGTGAAACGGAAGATGTTGTCAATGAACAACAACACGTCCTGCTTCTGAGCGTCACGGAAGTACTCAGCCATGGTCAATGCGGTCAAAGCCACGCGAAGACGCGTGCCCGGAGGCTCGTCCATCTGGCCGAACACCAGGGCGGTCTTTTCAATAACGCCCGACTCGGTCATTTCGCCGAAGAGGTCGTTACCTTCACGCGTTCGCTCGCCCACACCGGCGAACACGGACACGCCACCGAAGTTTTCCGCAACTCGGTAAATCATTTCCTGGATCAAAACGGTCTTGCCCACACCGGCTCCACCGAACAGACCAATCTTTCCACCCTTGACATAGGGGGTGAGAAGGTCAATAACCTTGATGCCCGTCTCAAAGGTTTCCGTCTTGGACTCAAGTTGGTCGAAGGCGGGGGCTTGGCGGTGGATTCCCCAGCGCTCTTTGATGTCCAGCGATGCCGTAGGAACATCCAACGATTCACCCAAAGCGTTGAACACGTGTCCCTTGGTGACGTCGCCGACGGGGACCATGATGGGGTTGCCCGTGTCGCGAACCTGGGTTCCACGCACCAGACCGTCAGTCGGCTGCATCGAAATCGCACGCACCATGTTGTCACCAATGTGCAGGGCGACCTCAAGGGTCAGCAGGCGAGTTTCACCGCCGATCTCCACGTCGAGCTGAAGCGCGTTGTTCAGCGATGGCATCGACTCGAGTGGGAACTCGATGTCAACGACCGGACCGGTAACGCGTGCGACGCGGCCGACTCCAAGTGCTGTGGCAGTGTTTTCCGTGGTGGCAGTCATGTTGCTTCTCACTCGCTCCCTGCGGTGGCATCAGACAGGGCGTCTGCACCACCGACAATTTCGCTGATTTCTTGGGTGATTTCGGCCTGACGGGCCGCGTTAGCCGCTCGAACGAGCGACTTGATCAGTTCCTCTGCATTGTCGGTGGCCGACTTCATCGCCCGACGACGTGCAGCGTGCTCAGATGCTGCTGCTTCCAGCAAGCAACTGTAAATCAGTTGCGCAACGTACTGTGGAAGCAGTGCATCAAGCACCATTTCCGCGGATGGTTCAAAGTCATAAAGCGCCATAGCCCCCGTTGGGGCATCAGCGGCGGACGCCGAAACAACTGCCAAGGGCAAAATACGCAAAACAGCAGCTTCTTGAACACCCATGTTGATAAAGCGCGTGTAGATCACGTGAATTTCGTCTACACCGCCCTCACTCGCATCGGTGTTGTACGCGGCCAACAGGGCATCTGCGATCTCTCGCGCCTGCTCATAGGTAGGAGCATCTGTTTGACCCGTCCAGCTACCGGCAATAGGCCGGTTGCGGAAAGAATAGAAGCCCAGCGCCTTACGGCCGAACAGATAGCTGATGACTTCTTCGCCACCTTCTTGAACCAACAGGCGACTCAAGGCCTCGGATTCTTTCAAAGCGTTGGTTGAGTACGCGCCGGCCAAACCACGGTCCGAGGTAACGATCAACACTGCGGCCCGCTTGGATTCCACACCAGAGACCAGCAATGGGTGATCGATGCTGGCCGCTTGCGAAGCAGCAGCACTGACAGCGCGCCGAAGTTCCAGGGCGTAGGGGCGCGCAGCATCGACCCGTCCCTGCGCCTTAACAATGCGCGAGGCTGCGATGAGTTCCATCGCGCGGGTGATCTTCTTGGTTGCCCGCACCGAACGAATCCGGCGCCGGTAAACCCGAAGCTGTGCTCCCATTTAACTGATTCCTTAGCGGTTTACGGTGATGCTGGCGTGGTCAACTTCTGCTTCTCCCAAGGCGTCCACGGGGACGTCCTTGATCAACAGCTCACCACTGGATGTGGTGAAGGTCTTCTTAAAGGCATCAATCGCCTTGATCAACTCGGCGATGGAGTCATCCGACAGTGCCTTGGTGTTCGCAATCTCGGCCACCACACCAGCGTGCTGGTTAGTGACGTAGTCGAGGAACTGCTCTTCAAAGGCACCGATGTCTTCAACCGGCACATCGTCAAGACGACCCGTGGTTCCGGCCCACAAGGACACGACCTGGCGCTCAACGGAGAATGGTGAATACTGCGGCTGCTTCAAGAGTTCGACCAGGCGGGCACCGCGCTCAAGCTGAGCCTTGGATGCCTTGTCCAAGTCCGAGCCGAAGGCAGCGAAGGCTTCGAGCTCACGGAACTGAGCCAAGTCCAAACGCAGACGACCGGCCACTGCCTTCATGGCCTTGACCTGAGCCGAACCACCCACTCGAGACACCGAGATACCGACGTTGATAGCCGGGCGGACACCAGAGTTGAACAAGTCAGTCTCGAGGAAGATCTGTCCGTCGGTGATCGAAATAACGTTGGTCGGGATATAGGCCGACACGTCATTACCCTTGGTTTCGATGATCGGAAGTCCGGTCATGGAACCTGCGCCCAGTTCGTCATTGAGCTTGGCACAACGCTCGAGCAGACGACTGTGCAAGTAGAAAACGTCACCGGGGTACGCCTCGCGACCCGGTGGGCGACGCAAAAGCAACGAAACGGTTCGGTAGGCCTCAGCCTGCTTGCTCAAGTCGTCAAACACGATGAGGACGTGCTCGCCCTTGTACATCCAATGCTGACCAATGGCCGAACCGGTGTAAGGGGCCAAGTACTTAAAGCCGGCTGGGTCAGATGCTGGAGCAGCGACGATCGTGGTGTATTCCATGGCGCCGGCTTCTTCAAGAGCTCCACGCACAGAGGCGATCGTGGTTCCCTTTTGTCCGACAGCAACATAGATGCACTTGACCTGCTTGTTCTTGTCACCGGTCAACCAGTTCTCGCGCTGGTTGATGATCGTGTCAATGGCAACAGCGGTCTTACCGGTTTGGCGGTCACCAATGATCAGCTGACGCTGTCCGCGGCCGATTGCGGTCATGGCGTCAACGGCCTTGATACCGGTCTGGAGAGGCTCCTTCACCGGTTGGCGCTGCACAACGGTCGGTGCCTGCACTTCCAGGGGACGACGACCCTCAGCAACGATTTCGCCGCGACCATCGATGGGGTTACCCAGCGGGTCAACGACGCGACCGAGGAAGCCATCGCCGACGGGGACAGACAAAATCTCAGCGGTGCGTCGCACCATCTGTCCTTCTTCAATCTTGGTTCCATCACCCAACAACACCGCACCGATCTCGCGGATGTCTAGGTTCAGGGCAACGCCGAGGAGTCCGTTTTCAAACTCCAGCAACTCGTTGGTCATCGCCGAGTGCAGCCCTTCAACGCGCGCGATACCGTCACCGGTCTCAACAACGCGGCCTACTTCTTCGCGGGAGGTCTCGGGCGTGAACGCAGCAACGTTCCGCTCAATCGCGTCGCGGATTTCATCCGGTCGGATCGTTAGCTCGGCCATGTGTCTTCGCTTCCCTTTTGTTAGCGCTAGCGGGTGCCAGCGTGTTGCTTTGTGTGATTAGGCCTGGCCACCCACGAGCAGGCGACGTGCTTGCTCGAGGCGGTGGACAGTGGTTCCGTCAATTACTTCGTCATTAATGGTCACGCTGACTCCACCAACAACCGTGGGGTCAAGGATTTGCTGGATCTGAACTGGCTGGCCATAAACACGAGCCAGGACTGTCGCCAAACGCTCACTTTGCTCGTTCGACAGTTCAACAGCGGCTCGTACCTGGGCCAAAAGTTCACGGCGACGCACGGCGGCCAGTGCAACCAACTCTGTCAAAGCATCGTCGAGTCGTCGGCCACGCGGGTTACTCACCGCATCCTTAAGCAGTACAAACGTTTCTGGTTCAACTCGACCCTCGACAAGTGAACCCACAACGGCTGAACGTTGAGCACCAGGCACTGCGGGGTTACCCAAGACCAATTGGAGTTCCCCATTGGCTGCAACAGCGCGGGAGAAATCAAACAACTGGTTTTGGACCGCGTCCAAACGCCCATCGGCTTCGGCTTGAATGAACAAGGCTTCAGCACCTAGGGTTCCGAACGCTTCGACCAAGTCGCGACCACTAGACCAGCGTCGCGACACCACTTCCTTAGCCAAGTTCAAGGCAACAGCCGAGACCTTGCCAGCAAGCAGTGAGTCAACAATCGCAATACGTTGAGCAGCCGCACTTCCTGGATCGCCTACGGACCCACGCAGGGTGGATTCCGAGGCAAGCAACGTGGCAATAGCCAAGAGTTGCTCTCCAAGTTCAGCATCGCCTGGATTGTTCGCGAGGACTTCGCGAACAGTTTCTAGGGATGTACGACTGGCGCCCAACATCAGCGAGTGCCCTCCTGTGTCGAACTTTCGAGGTCGGCGATGAAACGATCCACCGTCGCGCGAGCCCGCGCATCGTCGCTCAAGGCTTCGCCTACGACGCGACTAGCAAGGTCAAGCGCGATGCGACCGACTTCGGCAGACAACTCAGCCTTAGCGGCTAGGCGGTCAGCTTCCATTTGTGCGGCAGCGCGCGAAGTGACTTGCTCGGCAGCAGCAGTGGCTTCAGCGCGAGCTTCATCAACGATGCGAGCACGCTCAGCCTGAGCTTCAGATCGAATCGTCGAAGCCTCGCCACGAGCATCAGCCAACTGTGCTTGGTACTGGGCCAAAGCAGCAGCAGCTTCTTCTTGAGCCTTCTCGGCCTTTTCGATTCCACCCTCAATAGCGGCGGTGCGCTCTTGGAAGGTTGCTTCAAACTGCGGGTAAGCAAACTTCTTCAGCAGCCACAGCAGCACCAAGAAGCCCAGCAACCCAATGATGAGTTCCTCGACCCTCGAACTTTGGTACGAGAGCAGAAATCGACTCCTCAGCGGAGAAGACTTCTGACGCAGCCAGATATGTCAATGACATGGTGTCGGTTTCCCTTGGTGTTTAGAGGAACGCGAAGACCAGACCGATGAGGGCCAAAATCTCAACGAGGGCGAATCCTAGGAATGCGATGGGACGCAAGATGTTGTTGGCTTCAGGCTGGCGAGCAACACCGCTGACGTAAGCGGCGAAGATCAAACCAATTCCGATACCAGGGCCGATGGCTGCGATTGCATAGACCAACGGGCCAGCGAGGGAGATCTTGTCCATGGTGTGACTTTTCCTTTCGATTGAGCGCGAGTGCTTCAGTGTTCGTCTGACATCGCTTCTGCGATGTACAGGGCGGACAAGAGGGTAAAGATGTAGGCCTGCAGAACTTCGATAAATGCCTCAAAGGACGTCAAGCCAATGGCACCCGCAAGTGAGAACGGCGCGAGCAGTTTAAGAACGAGAGACTCGTTCGTGAGCATGTACGTGCCGCCCAAAGTAAACAAGAGCAGCAAGATGTGACCAGCAAACATGTTGGCGGTAAGTCGCAACGCCAACGAGAAGGGACGAACAACTAGCACCTGGATGAGCTCGATAGGGGCTAGCAACGGATAAATAAAGACGGGCAGTCCCGGTGGGAACATGATCGACTTGAAATATCCGAAGAATCCGGCTCGGCGAATACCAATGCCGAGGTAAATCAGCCAGCTACAGATCGCCAACACCAAGGGGAATCCGAAGCGGGCCAAGGTGGGGAACTGAATCAGCGGAATGATGCCAAAGAGGTTGTTTACCGAGATGAAAGCAAAAACCGTGACCAGGTAGGGCACGTACTTGGCGAAGTCATGTCCAATGACGTCGCGCGCGATGCCATTGCGAATGAAGGTGTAGACCGACTCAACAGCGAACTGGAATCGACCCGGCACCAATGCAGCCTTGCGGGCGCCCAGGGTAAAGAAAACAAAGACGATGATCGCGGCCAACACCGAAGCCAGCAAAGGCTTAGTGACAAAGTCAAAGGGGGTGTTGGGAAAGATGGGAGGGAAATTGAAGTCTGCAATCCCGGGCGGTTCAAAGCCTGGGTCGGCAGTGTGAGTCAGTGCCAAAACGGCGGAACTCACCAAACCTCCATGTCACACAAGCCAACAAGAACAAGCTGCGCTTGGCAAGAACCACCGTAATCAGGCTTTACCGTATCTCACCCATACGAGGTACAAACCCAGACCAGCGCCTAGCGCCAAACCGATGGGGAAGAATAAAGAGGTGTCGAAGTAGTGATCTGCTATCGCACCTAAGCCGCCCCAGGCGACCAAGCCAGATACCAAATACCCAACAACTCCCCATGCCGCTTCAGAATCCTGATCCTTGCGTTTCGGACCTGGACCTTCCTGCGTCACGCGGTGACAGTATCAGGGCGAAAATGTGCGATTTCTTAGGGTCTGACTCCACCGAACTGCTTGTGAGATGGGTCACGGGGTGACATAAATAATCCGCAGTTTGGCCCAGACAACCAACCCAGCGATTCCGGCACTGACGGCACCCACAATCACCGAAACGATCACCGCAGGATGGTCAATTCCGGCTGTATTGCGCAATCCGAGCAGGACGAGCAGGGCCACAATTAACTTGCCTAAATACAAGGCAATCAGGACCGACGCCACCAGTGCGGCGCTCGATCCCCTCGTTCGCGACAACGCCACCAGGTCAGCACCGAAAAACCCGGTCACCAGAGCTACTCCGAGAAGTGCACCAGCAAACCCTGCGCTGCCTTGCTGCCAACCCCACGTGACCACCAGTACCAGCGCCACGAGAGCGAGCCCAGCAGTGCATCGGCGCAGGAGTCGAGTGTTGTGCTGTTGAGCTTGCTCGGGCAAATCGCTCGTTCCCGTAAAGAACAAGCTCACTGGGCTCCCCTGCCGGACAAAACGGTTGCCACGCTTCGCCACAACACGTTCAGGTCAACCCAAGGCGACATATGCCGCACGTAGTACAAGTCGTAGGTCAACTTTTCGATGGTGGCTTCAAGGTTGTCGGCATAACCGGAATTCACTTGCGCCCAGCCAGTAATTCCCGGGCGAACTAAGTGGCGGTAGCGATAAAACGGAATGACTTCTTGAAACTGACCCGCGAAGACAACTTGTTCAGCTCGGGGACCCACCAAGGACAGCTCGCCCTTGAGGACGTTGATCAATTGCGGCACTTCATCGAGACGAGTGCGCCGCAAGAACTTACCGATTCTGGTGACGCGCGGGTCATCCTTAACCGTGAACTGCGGGGCATTTTTGTCTGCATCAATGACCATCGTGCGGAATTTATAGATCGTGAAGGGCTTGTCATCTTTGCCCGTGCGAATCTGCTTAAAGATCACCGATGGACCTGAATCGATGCGGATCGCAAGAGCCGTCAGCGCCATGATGCCCAACCACAATGGTGCGGTAATGGCGGTAAAGACGACTTCAATAATGCGCTTAAACGGCTCATAAGCCGCTCGTCGGCCAAGGGGTACGGAGATTTCCCACCCTTCGGCCAAGTGGACGAGTGGAATGCGTTCGGTGTGATCTTCATAGGCCTGGCTCAAGGGACGAACTTCCAGCCCCGCCAAAGTGGACGAAGAAACAAAACTGGCCATGGAGTCGCTCAACACTGCACGCAAATCAACGATCAAGGTCACATCCGGCGGCAGGCTCTCCGCGGGTGCCTGTCCTTGCGGCTTGAGGATCTGTTCAACGCGTGCATGCCGGGCTGCTGCCAAATCGGCCACGAGATATTCCTCGTCAGAGACAACGACCATGGCTTCAATCCACGGGACGGTTCGACCAACCACACACCGAGCGTGACAATCACGAACTCGCGAGAAAAGTAAGTGCGCAAAAGGACGGACCCGGCCGCCACCACGCCAATGGCAATGGCCAACGCGAATAGCGCGTGGCCATAGTTGGGTCTAGACAAGGCAGGATCAACCACACGCAAGGCCAGCCATGAACCCAACACGACGCCGATGACTAGCAAACCCAGCATGGGCCGAGGGTTTTGAAAGGCCAGCAGGTTTGCTGACGGCAACCACACCACGTCAAAGACGCGGATCGAGGCCAACACCAAACTCACCGCGAGAGCAAGCAGGTCAAGGACCAAGGTTGAGAACACAAACCTGGCTCGTTGCCTCATGGATCGCCGTTCGTTACTGGGTGGGTGGGTTAGTTGATGATACCCGCGCCCGCTCTAGTTTTGAGCGTATGCAGGGTGCTTACCCACCAAGGCTGTTACTTCAGCGGCGATCGTGGCTGCTTGCGTTCCGTCCTCGTCACGAACCGCCCGGCTAATCAGGTCTGCGATGACCGCCATGTCGGCTTCGACCAAGCCTTGTGTCGTGACAGCTGGAGTTCCCACGCGAA
>JAPLBW010000189.1:0-13978 GCA_026392555.1 Actinomycetota bacterium | reverse complement strand
ACCATCGGCGGTTGCGGATCGTAAGGAATCGCATTCTTGTTCAAGGTGATGCGAGCGGCATCGCAGCGCGCTTCCGCTTCTGCACCCGTGACACCAATGCCCTGCAAGTCAATCAACGACAAGTGAGTATCAGTTCCGCCACTGACCGGACGCATCCCGCGCTCGGCCAAACCAGAACTCAGGGCCTGCGCATTCGCAATCACTTGCTTGGCATAGGTCTGGTATTCAGGAGAAGCAGCCTCCCGCAGCGCCACGGCCTTGCCCGCAACAGCATGCATCAATGGCCCACCCTGCAGGAAGGGGAACACGGCCTTGTCGATCTTGGTGGCATGTTCTTCTTTGCACAAAATCATTCCGCCACGCGGACCACGCAAGACCTTGTGCGTGGTGAAGCACACAACGTCGGCGAAAGGAACGGGGCTAGGGATGGCCTTACCGGCGACCAGGCCAATGAAGTGAGCGGCATCGACCATCAAGATCGCTCCCACTTCGTCTGCAATTTCCCGGAAAGCAGCGAAATCAACCAGACGTGAATAAGCGGTGGCACCGCAAATGATCATCTTTGGGCGGTGCTCGCGAGCTAATTCGCGCACCTGGTCGTAGTCAATGAGCTCGGTGTCTTCACGCACTCCATACGAGACGGTGTTGAACCACTTACCGCTGAAGTTCACCTTCGAGCCATGCGTGAGGTGACCGCCATGCGGCAGCGACATCGCAAGAACGGTGTCGCCGGGGACCAAGAACGCGGCATACGCAGCGATGTTGGCGCTGGCACCCGAGTGTGGCTGCAAGTTGGCGTGATCAGCACCAAAAAGTGCCTTCGCCCGCTCGATGCCGATGTTTTCTGCCTTGTCCACTTCGGAGCATCCGCCGTAATAACGCTTGCCCGGGTAGCCCTCGGCGTACTTATTACTCAGCGTGCTTCCCAAAGCAGCGAGCACCGCAGGGCTAGTGAAGTTCTCGCTGGCAATGAGTTGCAAACCTTCACGCTGACGGTCCAGTTCGTCCAACAACACCGTCGCAATTTCAGGGTCCTGACGATTCAATGCGGCGAAGTCGGGTCCCCAAAAGGGCACATCGGACGAAGTCATACGAACTCCTGTGGCGAGCGTGGCTAATAGGTCTCTTCAGTCTATGACCAGGTCAAGTCGACGGCGCAGACGGTCAACGTCGTCACACCACTCACTCCATTACCTGTAGATCACTCAAAACCTCTCGCAATTGATCCGCAGTTACCGAGCCTTCGCGGAGCAGTCTCGGGCGCTCACCCGTCAGGTCAACAATCGAGCTTGGCGCCTGCTGGTCAAGCGTTCCTGAATCCAAGATCACATCTAGCTCAGCAATTTCGCCGAGGCCGGCGACTAATTCCGCAACGCTCAAGGGCGCCGGCATCCCGATTCGATTCGCCGACAGCACTGCCAGTGGACCGGTGCGAATCAACACATCTTGCGCCAATTCCGCTAGTGGCATGCGGATGCTGACGGTGCCGCCGGTGTCGCCTAAGTCCCAGGCCAACGAACCTGCACTGCGCGCAACGATGGTGACATTGCCTGGCCAAAAAGCATCCACAACAGCCGTCATCGTGTCAGTGACCTGATGGACTAACCCACCAACCGTTGTTGCCGACGGGACAAGAACTGAAACTGGCGTCCGGGCATCGCGCCCTTTCGCTTTCAACAATTCGGCTACCGCTGACCGATCAAATGCATCACAGGCGAGGGCATAACTTGAATCCGCGGCGAAGGCTGCCAGCCCACCGCGCTTGAGGACAGCGACTGCGAGTGCTAGGCCACGCTCACGTTCGAGTTCGTCGGTGCAATCAAAAATCGCACTCACGCCACACCTGCTCGTCGAGCGACGGTGAACCGTGGCCGGTCAGTGAGGTCGCGCTGATCCATAACGTTGGTCCACACGCGTTGATTATCGTGATAACTGCTCATCAAAAGCAACGGCAGCGTCTCGCCTTGTACGTCGGCGTGCTCAATGACCAACAACCCGCCTGGCTTGAGCAGTCGAGCTGCGTTGGCCTCAATCCCCCGAATCACATCCAGACCGTCAATGCCGCCCCATAACGCCATTGGAGGATCGAACCGGGCGGCTTCTGGATCGCGGATCGTCGCATCGAGAGGCACATAGGGCGGGTTACACACCACCACATCAACACGACCGCTCAAGTCAGCTAACGCCGACGTTGCATCGTCGTGATAAGCCTGAACGCGCACACCGAGCTTGAGCGCCTCAACATTGCGCTGCAGCCACAAGAACGCATCGTCATCTAATTCCACTAAGTGCAACTGCGCCGTTGTACACTCGTGCGCGATTGCTAGCCCGATGGCGCCCGAGCCGCTACACAGATCAACAACAACCGGTGCCTGTCCTGCAGTCACGATGGACTGCACTTCCACCAGGGCTCGCTCAACCAATAACTCTGACTCTGGACGCGGAACAAAGACTCCAGGTCCGACCAGTAAGTCAATCCGCGCAAATCCGGTCGATCCGGTGATGTGCTGCAGCGGCTCTCGACTGGCCCGTCGCTGAACAAGGGTCTGGATCTGACTGACCTGCTCGTCGTTGACGCTCACACCCAACGCGAGCCAGGTTCGCACGGCCGATCTCTCCGCACCTAGCGCGTAGCTGGCTAGGGCTTCGGCATCATGACGAGGGGAAGAAACTCCAGCCTGCGAAAGAACTTCAGTGCTGGTACGCAACACCTCATCTAATGAGGTCGGTATCTCCGGACTCATGATCCCGACAGGCGCGCGGCACTATCTGCATCAGTACAGGCCTGGAGAATGGCATCCAAGTCGCCATCAAGAACTTGGTCCAAGTTGTAGGCCTTGAAGTTCACCCGGTGATCGCTGATGCGATTCTCCGGATAGTTATACGTACGGATTCGCTCGCTTCGGTCCACCGTTCGCACTTGTGACCGCCGAGCATCGGATGCTTCCTGATTGGCTGCGTCCTGAGCTGCGGTCAAGATGCGCGCCCGCAAAATTCGCATGGCTGACTCACGGTTTTGCAGTTGCGACTTCTCGTTTTGGCAACTCGCGACGATTCCCGTCGGAACGTGTGTGATGCGCACGGCGGAGTCGGTGGTGTTCACGCTCTGGCCACCAGGACCTGACGAGCGATACACATCAATGCGAAGGTCATTAGGGTCAATCGTAATTTCGACATCTTCGGCTTCGGGCATCACCAACACCCCTGCGGCCGAGGTGTGCAGGCGACCTTGGGACTCTGTGACCGGCACGCGCTGGACTCGGTGAACGCCACCCTCGTACTTCAGGCGGGCCCACGGAGCATCCCCCAACTCGGGTGTCCCCTTGGCCTTCACCGCAATAGAGATGTCCTTGTAGCCACCCAAGTCGGACTCGACAGCATCAATGATTTCTGTCTTCCAGCCCCGGCGCTCGGCATAGCGCAAATACATGCGGACAAGGTCACCGGCAAAGAGAGCCGATTCATCGCCACCTTCGCCGGCCTTGACTTCGATGATCACATCACGACCATCATCAGGATCGCGTGGAATCAATAACTCGCGCAGCCGAGCTTCGACTTCCTCGCGTTGCGCAGTGATGGTGATGATCTCTTCACGAAAGCTGGGATCTTCTGCCAGGAACTCTTGCGCAGCGGCAATGTCTTCGCCTAACTGCTTCCACTCCTTGAAGGCACGAACGGTGGGAGTGATTTCGGCATAGCGACGATTCAGGGTTCGGGCCCGACCTTGGTCCGAATGCACGGATGGATCGGCGATGGTGATTTCCAATTCAGCGTGCTCTGTTACGAGCTGTTCAACATGTTCAAACACTGCGCTTACCTCCCAATCCCTCATCAATGTGCCAGACAAGACAACAGCGCCGGACGCACCGTGAAGTCACGGGCATCCGGCGCTGCAATAAATCTACTCGCTGGGGGCTTTGCCGAATCGCTTTTCGAAGCGGGCAATGCGGCCACCGGTGTCGAGAATCTTCTGCTTGCCGGTGTAGAAGGGGTGGCACTGGCTGCACACATCAGCGTGAATCACGCCGTTGGCAGCGGTGCTACGAGTCTGAAAAGACGATCCGCACGTGCAGGTGACCGTGGTCTCTGTGTACGCGGGGTGAGTGTCGTTCTTCATGGTGACTATCTCCTCATCAAGGTTCCGGGTCGATCACGCAGGTCGCATGTCGTGAACCGGAACCACCATTATTGTGCCAGCCAAGGTTTTGACTGGTGTGTGCGGGCTTGACCCCTAGTCTTCGTCAGGCTGACCAGGCCCACCTGGCGTGGTCTTTTGGACCTGCATGAGGAATTCATAGTTGGTCTTGGCTTCGCGTAGACGACTGAGCAACAACTCGATGGCCTGCTGTTGATCCAGCGAGTGGAGCACGCGACGGAGCTTCCACGTGACCTTGAGCTCATCAGGAGACAGCAGGATCTCTTCCTTACGCGTACCTGATGCATCCACGTCCACTGCAGGGAAGATGCGCTTGTCAGCAAGACGGCGATCAAGCTTGATTTCCATGTTGCCCGTGCCCTTGAACTCTTCGAAGATGACTTCGTCCATGCGCGAACCCGTTTCAACCAGGGCCGTGGCAAGGATCGTCAGTGATCCGCCATTTTCGATATTGCGAGCAGCACCGAAGAACTTCTTGGGCGGATACAAGGCAGCCGAGTCCACACCACCGGACAAAATTCGTCCACTGGCAGGGGCGGCCAAGTTGTAGGCACGTCCCAAGCGCGTCATCGAGTCAAGCAAGACGACCACGTCGTGTCCGAGTTCCACCAAGCGCTTGGCGCGCTCAATGGCCAACTCAGCAACAATGGTGTGATCTTCCGCGGGACGGTCGAAAGTTGAAGCGATAACTTCACCCTTTACCGAACGCTGCATGTCAGTGACTTCTTCTGGACGCTCATCCACCAGGACAACCATCAAGTGACATTCCGGGTTATTGGTGCTGATCGCATTGGCGATGGCCTGCAAGACCATGGTCTTACCCGCCTTGGGTGGCGAAACAATCAATCCACGCTGACCCTTGCCAATCGGGGAGACTAGGTCGATAACGCGAGCAGTCATGTTCGCGGGGTCGCCTTCAAGACGCAAACGCTCTTGCGGATACAACGGCGTGAGCTTGCTGAACTCAATGCGGTTCTTGGCCTTGTCCGGTTCGACACCATTCACCGTGTCAATGCGAGCAATAGCGTTGAACTTGTCGCGGCGCTCGCCCTCAACAGCCTGACGGACAACACCGGTTATGGCATCACCCTTACGCAGTCCGAAGCGACGAACCATCGAGAGGCTGACGTAAATGTCGTTTGGTCCTGGCAAGTAGCCCGATGTGCGCACAAAGGCGTAGTTATCGAGAACGTCCAAGATGCCCGCTACTGGCAGCAACACATCGTCTTCAGAAATCTCTGGTTCAGAATCCCCAAATTCGCGACGAGGGCCACGCGGGTTGCGGGTCTCGCGGAAACGATCGCGACCACGACGGCGTTGACGTTGACCGCGGTCATCGTCATCGCGAGGGCCATTGGATCGGTTGTACTGCCCCTGACCGCCAGCGGAACCCGAGCTTTGGCGGTCCCCTCCTTGGCGGTCGTTATTTGACCGGTCGTTGCTGGAGCGGTCGTTATTTGACCGGTCGTTGCTGGAGCGGTCGTTATTTGACCGGTCGTTGCTGGAGCGGTCGTTATTTGACCGGTCGTTATTTGACCTGTCGTTATTCGACCGGTCGTTGCTGTTGCGATCACGATTGTCGCGACGGTTGTCACGCGGTGGGCGCTCGTTGGAACGCGCCGGCGTGGAATCAGCAGCTTCATCCGCTGCGACTTCCTTCTTGGCGGGATTTGATTCGGCATCGCCGGCTGCACGCGTGCTGGTGCGTCGGGTGCGTCCCGTGCCAGCACTGGATGATTTCGCGTTCTTGCGTTGTTGTGTCTCAATTTCTGCGACTAGATCGCCCTTGCGCATGCCTGCTGCTCCCGAAATCCCGATCTTGCCCGCGAGCGTCTTGAGCTCGGGCAGCAACATCGTGGAGAGCCCATCGGCCTTTGTTGTGTTGGCCACTGATGACCCTTTCAAGGAATTGTCTTGCGTACGACTGGCCTTCAGATGTGTCCTGTGAGGCGCTCACCGTGCGAAAAACAAGTGAGTGGAAGCCACGCAACTAAATCAGTTAGGTGGCGGATTATCCGTTCGCACTCAGCGCTTAACGAAAAGGCTTTTTTGGCGATGAGTGGGGTCTTTGAGAAATCTTAATTGACCGGTTCAGATATCTAAACCATAACACCCATCCGTCCCGCCAGGGGGCAGGGTGGGGAAATCGCGCCACTTCTTCGATCTAGCCTGCTAATACCCGCGCCCCGCTGGGGCTCGTTGCTATGGGCACA
This sequence comes from Actinomycetota bacterium, assembly GCA_026392555.1. GTDB lineage: Bacteria > Actinomycetota > Actinomycetes > UBA12327 > UBA12327 > AcAMD-2. The sequence continues at coordinate 7,609 of JAPLBW010000189.1, read as the reverse complement.
GCCTGAAAATCAAGGAAGCGCTCACCAATCTTTAGCGCCTTGGCGCGTTGATCCGTCGTGGTCGTCAAGACCAGAACGCTGGGACCTGCGCCCGAAATCGTCGCTGGAATTCCAGCTGAACGCAGCGCGTCCATCAGATCCAACGATTGCGGCATGGCCGATCGCCGTTGTTCTTGATGCAGGTAGTCAACAGTCGCGTCAAAGAGATTGGACGGATCATGGGTGAGGGCATCAACAAGCAACGCCGCTCGTGCCGAGTTGGCTGCTGCATCATCGTGCGTGATGGTCTCGGGCAATATCGCTCGTGCCTGTTCAGTCTTTACACCCAATGCGGACACAAACACCAGCGCATTAATTGACGCATGAACTTGGCGATGAACCGTTTGAACAGGGTTACCCCACGCCAGCACCAATCCACCCAGAATGCAAGGGGCGACGTTGTCAGGATGACCTTCCTGATCCACCACGAATTGCAAGAGCTGTTGATCGGTCATACGTTCATCCCCGTCCACGACCATCGCCCGCGCCAGCATCGCGCCAGCCACGATTGCTGCGGACGATGATCCCAAACCTCGTGCCTGTGGGATGCGGTTGACGCAGTGCAATCCGACCGTGGGGGGTTGCACATCCATGGCCGCAAAGGTGCGCTTCATGGAAGCGATGATCAAGTGTGAATCGTCGCGCGGGAGATCCGTGGCTCCTTCGCCTTCGATGGACACAACGGTTCCGCCCGAAATTACTTCAGCGGTGACATCATCGAAGAGGTCCAAGGCCAAGCCCATGCAGTCGAATCCCGGCCCGAGATTGGCAGAGGTCGCGGGAACGCGCACGGTGACGGGTTGTTCCCAAAAGGTTGCGCTCATTGAACTAGTCAACAAGTCCAAGTTGCACAGCGGCGGCACGCGCGTCGATAGGAACAGTGATTGGTGCCGGTGCGCCAGCGATGGCCCACTCTGGATCCTTCAAACCGTTGCCCGTAACCGTGCACACGATGGTTTGCCCGCTGTCAACCAAGCCTGCCTCGAGAGACTGCAGCAATCCCGCGACACCGGCTGCGGATGCCGGCTCAACGAAAACGCCTTCTTCGGCCGACAAGAGTCGGTAGGCCTTCAAGATTTGACGGTCGGTGACGGCGTGAATCAAGCCGCCAGAATCATCGCGAGCCTCCTCGGCTTGCTTCCACGAAGCCGGGTTGCCGATCCGAATCGCAGTGGCGATAGTGGATGGCTTGGCTACTGGAGCGCCATCAACGATCGGTGCGGATCCGGCAGCCTGAAAACCCCACATCCGCGGATTGTGCGTTGCCAGTCCATCTGCGGTGTACTCGCGGTAACCCTTCCAATACGCCGTGATGTTGCCAGCGTTACCAACCGGAAGAACGTGAATGTCCGGCGCATCGCCCAACATGTCCACAATCTCAAAAGATGCGGTCTTTTGACCCTCAATGCGGTCTGGATTGACACTGTTGACCAAAGCAACGGGGTAGTTCTCTGACAGGTCACGCGCCAAGGTCAGGCAGTCATCAAAGTTGCCCTCAACTTGAAGTAAGCGGGCACCATGAGCCAAAGCTTGCGACATCTTGCCTAGTGCAATTTTTCCCTGCGGAACCAACACGGCACAAACCATCCCGGCACGAACGGCATAAGCAGCGGCACTGGCGCTGGTATTTCCCGTTGAAGCACAAATAACTGCTTTGGCGCCTTCTTCGGCGGCCTTGCTGATCGCCATCGTCATGCCGCGGTCTTTAAACGAACCCGTGGGGTTTGCGCCTTCGACCTTGAGCCACACGTCACACCCCGTGCGTGCTGACAACACATTGGCGCGAACCAGAGGGGTTCCACCTTCGCGCAAACTAACGATCGGGGTTTTGTCCGTAACCTGCAAACGGTCGCGGTATTCCTCGATAATTCCGCGCCACTGCGGGTGGGCTTGGGTGTGAATAGACGTTGTAGTCATGGGTGAGAGCCTATTCCCCGATGACTTGCATGACGGTGGCAACATCTCGGACTGCCTCAAGCGCGCGCAAGGCCTCCACGGTTTGAGCAACATCAGCGGCTGAGGCCATGTGGGTAACGATGATCAACGTTGCGTCATCACCACGACCGTCTTGGCGCAGAGTTTCGATCGAAACTTGGTGCTCGGCGAAGGTGCTAGCGACTTTGGCCAACACTCCAGCACGATCCAAGACTTCAATGCTGATGTAGTGCCGGCTTCGTGCCGAACCAGCGGGGCTGATCGCCAAGTGCGCATAGACAGATTCGCCAGGGGCTCGCGCACCCAACACCTTGTTGCGCGCTAAGGCCACCACATCACCAAGTACCGCTGAAGACGTGGGGACTCCACCGGCCCCGCGGCCATAAAACATCAACTCGCCGGCTGCCTCGGCTTCAACGAACACTGCGTTAAAGGATTCGCGAACGCTTGCCAAGGGATGAGTCCGAGGCACCATCGCTGGGTTGACGCGCACGCCGATCCCACCATCATCACTTCGCTCTGCAACGGCGAGCAACTTGATGACATGGCCCATGGCGCGCGCAGCATCAATATCGATCTTGGTGATTTTGGAAATACCTTCAGCACTGACATCTGCTGACGTCACCCGAGTGTGAAAGGCGAGGCTGGCGAGAATGGCTGCCTTTGCCGCGGCATCGAGACCTTCAACGTCGGCGGTGGGATCTGCTTCAGCAAAGCCCAACGCTTGAGCTTCGGCCAGAGCATCCCAGTAATCAGCACCCGATTCGTCCATCCGGGTCAAGATGTAATTCGTTGTTCCATTGACAATGCCCAAGATCCGCACCACTTTGTCGCCGGCCAGTGATTCGCGCAGCGGACGAAGCAACGGGATTGCCCCAGCAACACTTGCTTCAAAGGCCAGATCAACGCCGTTGGCAGCAGCCGCATCATGGAGAGCTGCACCATCTTGTGCCAGCAACGCCTTGTTGGCGGTGACCACACTGGCGCCACCGTTAATTGCGGCCAGGATGAATTCACGGGCCGGCTCAATGCCACCAATGAGTTCGACAACGATGTCGGGCTTGACCTGTTGCATTAACGCCACAGCATCAGTACTGAACAAGTCACTATCGAGAAACTCGGGTGCTACAGCTAGGTCATGGACGGCGATTCCCGCGAGTTCGATCTTCACACCCGCACGCTGTTCAAGGTCAGCAGCATTTTCGTGGAGCAGTCGGGCAACCTGAGAGCCCACTACCCCACAACCAAGGAGAACTACGCGTAAGGAATCCACGACCTAAGACTAGGGCACCTGGGGAAGCAAAACACTCAAGGTTTTCAGTCCACGTCCAAAGCCAAGATGTCCTCAACGGTTTCACGGCGGACAATCAGGCGCGCCGAATCCTCAGAAACAGCAACCACAGGGGGTCGGGGAACGTGGTTGTAGTTACTCGCCATGCTCCGGCCATAGGCCCCAGTTGCAGCAACAGCCAACAAATCCCCTGGCGCTAGGTCAGCGGGCAACCAGGCTTGCTTGACCACCACATCACCCGTTTCACAGTGCTTGCCAACCACTCGAACCAACATCGGGTCAGCTGTACTGGATCGAGAAACCAACGAGCAGGTGTAGTCGGCGTCATAAAGAGAGGGCCGAATGTTGTCACTCATTCCGCCATCAACGCTGACATAAGTGCGACTCAATCCATCATCGAGTTCGGCCGCCTTGATCGTTCCCACCTCATACAAGGTCATGGTCGTGGGACCAGCAATCGCGCGACCGGGTTCAACCAAAATGCGCGGCATCGCTAAACCACTGCGGGCGCATTCGGCACTGACGATGGCTGTGAGTTGCTGAGCAATCAACTGCGGGGCTTGCGGCTCGTCGGTTTCGGTATAGGCAATACCTAATCCCCCACCTAGGTCTAAGAGGGGAAGTTCAACGTCACAGACATCGCGCACTTGAACCAAGAACTCAGCCAACCGATGAGCTGCGACCTCAAACCCATCAGTGGAAAAGATTTGACTGCCAATGTGGGAGTGCAATCCCGCCAGTTCAAGAGCAGGAAGCTTGTCGATGCGCCGGACGGCCTCCAGGGCCTGCCCACCACTGAGCGAGAAGCCGAATTTTTGATCTTCATGCGCGGTCGCAATGAATTCATGGGTGTGGGCCTCGACCCCAACGGTGACTCGGACCAAAACCGACTGCACCACGTCACTCTCGCCGGCTATGTGAGCAAGGCGCGCGATCTCCTCGAAGGAGTCAACAACAACGAGCCCTACCCCGGCTTCAACCGCCTGGCGCAATTCCGACGTTGACTTGTTGTTCCCGTGCATCAAGATGCGATTCGGCGCAAATCCTGCCCGCAGAGCGACGGCTAACTCGCCTGCAGTGCAGACATCAAGGTTGATTCCTTCTTCATCCAGCCAGCGCACCACAGCCGAACACAAGAACGCCTTGCCGGCGTAATACACATCAGCGTTGCCATCGGTTGCTTGCGCAAAAGCTGACTTCCACTTCCCGATGCGATCACGAAACTCCACTTCGTCGAGTACGTAAGCAGGAGTGTGAAAGTCGCGAGCCAGCTCACGCACATCATGACCGCGTACGGACACCACACCCGTGGCTGTTGATCGAGTGGCACCCGCTGGCCAAATGTGAGGCGCGAGTGCATTCAGATCAGCTGGGACAGCAAAGGCACCAGACTCGGACGACGACATGCGTTGATCTTCCCACTCCTGGGCGGAAAACCGGATCACCTGGTGTGTCCGACAGCAGATCAGTTGCTGGCGAGGTCCACCACTTCGCCAGCACTAAAGGCTTGGCGACCCGATCGTTCGAGGCGCCACACCTGCCGATGACCCTCAACGCGCCATTGATGCGGACCACCCACCAGCGCCGTTTCCTCATCAATTCCCAATAACGTCACACCATCGACGCCGTGCATCAAGAGGCGACCAACTCCCTCAGGCATCCACCCAGCCATTCGATCAAAGTGCGGGATCACACGCAGGTGCGGAAGCAGGGCTAAGCCCGTTGAATCTCCCGCGACTGGATGCCGCAAGGACGGAATGCGTTCGGCCATCACCATCGCGCCTGCGCTACAGCCTGCAAGGGCTGCGCCACCACGCCAGGTTGATTCGATGGCGGCCCACACGTGTGAACCGCGCAAGGTGTCGGCGAGATAACTGGGATTTCCACCTGACAGGTAGATCAATCCAGCTCCGGCAATCACATCCACCCATCGCTGGTCGTTGGCATCGTCTGCCGTGCGCACATCAACGATGACTTGTTCGACGCCGAGCCGTTGCGCTTGCTGCGCTCCCAGGTTGTGCCATCTACTCAAACTGCCATCACCTTCGGGGGCGGCAGCCGTCGCAATTTGCACATAGCGCTTGGGTCGGTTGTGAAGGAGGGACCGTTCCACCTCAAGCATGCTGGGCAGGTATTCCCCACTACCAACTAACGCAATAGGTCCGGGCTCGTTATTCACATCAACAGTGTGCCCGAGTACAAGCAACTTGGCGAACGATTACATCCGCTCGGGGGCACTGACTCCAAGGAGGGCCAAGCCGTTGGCGACCACAACACGGGTGGCCGCACACAGGTGGAGACGGGCACGCACTAAGTCGGTGACGTCTTCATCACCATGAGGCAATACTCGGCAGGCGTCGTAGAACCGGTGATAGGTGCCAGCTAGTTCCTCGAGGTACCGGGCCACTCGGTGCGGCTCAGACAATTCCGCGGCGCTGGCGACCACGCGGGGGAACTCAGCCAGTGCTCCGAGCAGATCACCTTCCCGCTCGTGCGTGAGGAGCGAAGGATCAAACTCACCGGCTTGCTCAAGTGCCGCAGCGATGTCACCGCTACCCAAGATTTTCAGTTCCACTGCATTGCGCAGGACCGAAGAAATCCGAGCGTGCGCATATTGAACGGTGAACACGGGGTTGGTAGTGGTTCGAGAAGTCAAAATCTTGGTATCGAGGGTCAGCGGGGTATCGGCCGATGACCGAGCTAACGAATAACGGGCTGCATCCACGCCCACCCATTCGACGAGGTCCTCAAGAGTGATGATGTTGCCCGCTCGCTTGGACAAGCGCATTTCCTTACCGTCTTCAACAATCTTGACGAGCTGGCCAATGAGAACATCGATGCTTTGATCTGGGTCATCACCTGCGCAGGCCGCAATCGCACGCAGGCGCTGCACATATCCGTGGTGATCCGCACCGAGCATGTAAATGCACTGCTGGAATCCACGCTCGCGCTTATCGAGGTAGTAGGCAGCATCTGCTGCGAAGTAGGTCTTCTCGCCATCAGCTTTAATCATGACGCGGTCTTTGTCGTCACCAAAATCTGTGGTGCGCAACCACACCGCACCATCCTTATCGTCCACATGTCCTTGTTCGCGCAGCTTTTCAATGGCCGCATCGACAGCGCCAGAATTATGCAGGGTTGTTTCGCTAAACCACACATCAAAATGAGTACCGAACTGCGACAAGACGTCTTGTTGCTGCTTCAACTGCAGGGTGTAACCGGCATCGCGAAAAGCCTGGAGTTGATCAACCCCAGACAACTCCATGATCGCGGGATTTTCTGCCACGATCTGCGCCGAAAGTTCGGGGATATAAGCACCGTGATAGCCATCCTCAGGCACGGCTTCCCCACGCGCGATCGCCATCATTGAGGCACCAAAACGATCCATCTGTACGCCCACGTCATTGACATAGAACTCGCGCGTGACCTCTGCTCCGGCGGCGCTAAGAACTCGACCTAGCGCGTCCCCAACCGCAGCCCACCGTGCGTGGCCTAAGTGCAATGGACCCGTGGGGTTAGCGGAAATGAACTCGAGGTTGATCACTCGACCCTTCAGGGTGTCAACGGTTCCGTACGTCGCACCGGTGGTCACAATCGCCTTGGCTAATTGCCCTTGCGCTGCTGCTTCCAGTCGAATGTTCAAAAATCCTGGTCCGGCGATTTCAACGGACTCAATGCCTGCCACCGTCGAAAGCCGAGCTTGTAAAGCCACGGCAACATCGCGAGGAGGCTTGCCCGCGGTTTTGGAGATCACCAAGGCAATGCTGGTGGCGTAGTCACCGTGCTCTTTTTGTCGCGGGCGCTCAACCTTGATGTCCAAGGGGGCAGCAACAACTTCTGCTGGCAGTTCGTTGGCGGCTACGGCGTCTCGAACGGCAAGCAGGATTGCGTCGGCAAGCTCAGCGGGGGTCATAGGTACTCAGACTAGAGGTCACCGTTTTTGACTCCGGTAGGGTTCGGCAGTCCCGAGCCCCCGTAGCTCAGGGGATAGAGCGGTGCCCTCCGGAGGCATGCGCGCAGGTTCGAATCCTGCCGGGGGCACAGATTTACCGATTCATCACCTACGGTGGACAAATGACCAACCGTAGCCAACGCATTGCCATCGTTGTCATCGCTGGATTAGCCCTCGCGGCAGGACTGGGTGGCTGCGGCAAAGGCGAGCCGGCAGCCACACCTTCGGCAACAGCGACGACGCCCTTCACGGTTCCTACATCGTCGGCTGAACCCACATCGATTTTGAGCGGTCGGCCTAGTGCCAACGGGCCTGTATTGGCGCTCAAGATGGACAACACCAATCGCTCATTGCCCCACATCGGACTGGTTGACGCTGACGTTGTCTACGTC
>JAPLBW010000042.1 GCA_026392555.1 Actinomycetota bacterium | reverse complement strand
TTTACGAAAACCAGCCTTTTGAGTCTTATTTCTCGGGCAACACGATTCAGATTTGCCCCGTGGGTGCGCTGACCAGCTCGGCTTATCGATTCCGCGCTCGTCCCTTTGACCTAGTCTCCACGCCAACAGCCTGTGAGCACTGCGCCTCGGGTTGTTCGTTGCGGACAGACCACCGTCGCGGCAAGGTCGTGCGCCGCCTGGCCATCAACGAGCCCGAAGTTAACGAAGAGTGGAACTGCGACAAGGGCCGCTTTGCGTTCTCGTCATCCACCGGTGCCGACCGCATCACGACCCCGTTGGTGCGCGATGCCGATGGTCAGTTGAAGCCCGCCTCGTGGCCCGAAGCTATTGCCGCTGCCGCCGGTGGCTTGGTCGCTGCGCGCGGAAATGCTGGAGTACTCGTCGGCGGACGGCTGACACGCGAAGATGCCTACGCTTACGCCAAGTTTGCTCGAGTGGCCCTCAACACCAACGACATTGACTTTAGAACGCGCCCGAGTTCTGATGAGGAATTGGCTTTCATTGGCTCCACGGTTGCCGGAACTGGTGTGGGTCTGACGTATGCAGAGCTTGAATCTGCACCCACCGTGTTGCTCGCTGGGTTTGAACCTGAAGATGAATCACCGATTGTCTTCCTGCGGTTGCAAAAGGCAGTTCGTGCCGGAACGCAAAATGTTTTCACTATCGCGCCGTTTGCCTCGCGTGCAAGCAGCAAGCTCAAGGCGACGGTTGTCGCCACTGCACCTGGTCAAGAAGCCGCAGCACTGATCGCCGCTAGTGATGGCGATCTTGGTGCTGCCTTGCGTCATCCCGGCTCGGTCATCTTGGTCGGCGAACGCTTGAGCCTGAGTGCCGGTGGATTCACCGCAGCGGTGGCTTTGGCGCAACAAACCGGAGCCCGGTTGGCGTGGATTCCTCGTCGCGCGGGTGAACGTGGCGCGCTCGAAGCCGGTGCTGCACCGACCTTGTTGCCCGGCGGTCGTCCGGTCGAATCCGCTGCGGCTCGTGCGGAGATTGCTGCGGCTTGGGGTGTTTCGGAACTTCCGGCTCAAGCCGGTCGCAATGTCGAGCAAATCTTTACGGCGGCTAACCGAGACATGCTCGGTGCGTTAGTGGTCGCTGGTGTCGAAATTTCTGACTTGCCCAACCCGCATGCTGCTCGGCACTGCCTGCACTCGTCAGAGTTCATCGTCAGCTTTGAGGTGCGTCGTAGCGAAGTCACTGAGCACGCGCACGTGGTGTTCCCCGTTCCGCCGATTGCTGAGCGCAATGGAAGCCTGATCAACTGGGAAGGCCGCGTCCGCGAGATTGAGGCCGCACTGGCCACGCCCACGATGTCGGAAATTCGTATCCTGAGCGCGTTGGCTGAAGAGTTTGATCTTGATTCGGACGAGGTCATCTCGTTGGGCTTTAGTGATGCTGCTGGTGCTCGCGCTGAACTTGATGCCTTGGGCACGTGGTCCGGCGATCGAGTCGCAGTTCCGTCCGTTGCTTCCGCATCCGCCGTAGCCGGTGGAATCACGTTGGCATCCTGGCGCCCGCTGCTTGACCTTGGTATGGGTCAAGATGGTCAAGACTCATTGGCTGCAACGGCGCGCAAGAGTGTGGCCCGCCTCTCGGTCGCTACGGCGACCAAGGTTGGCGCATCGAATGGATCACTAGTGACCGTTTCAACCAGCCAGGGCGCGATCACTCTTGCATTAGAAATCACCGACATGGTGGACGACGTGGTGTGGGTGCCGATGAACTCGACCGGCTCACGGATCCTGACTGACCTGGGTGTACTGCCGGGGGCCACCGTTGAGGTTTCCGGAGGTGCAGCATGAGTGTTCCCTTCGGGCTTGATCCAGGCTGGTTAATCCTGCTGAAGTCGTTGGTGATCTTTGTCTTCCTCGTGTTGGTCACCCTCTTCACCATTTGGCTTGAACGTCGCATCGTGGCGCGTATGCAAATGCGTATCGGACCCAACCGCGTGGGCCCCTTTGGTCTGGTTCAAGGTCTGGCTGACGGTGTCAAGCTCGCGCTGAAGCAAGACATCATCCCCGCGCTTGCCGATCGCTCAGTCTTTATCCTTGCGCCGATCATTTCTGCCACGACCTGCTTCATCGCCTTTGCGGTGATCCCGCTGGGGCCGACCGTTTCGATCTTTGGCACGTGGACCAACCTGCAGTTGACCGACTTCCCAGTCGCGGTCCTGTTTATTTTGGCCATTGCATCCATTGGTATCTACGGAATCGTGCTGGCCGGCTGGTCGTCTGGCTCGACCTATCCGTTGCTGGGCGCATTGCGGTCCACAGCACAGATGATCTCCTACGAAATCGCCATGGGGCTCTCACTCGTAGCCGTGTTCTTGTACGCAGGTTCGATGTCAACTTCCGAAATCGTGTCAGCGCAACAAAACGTCTGGTACGTCGTGTTGCTGCTGCCGTCATTCTTGATCTACACCACGTCCATGGTGGGCGAAACCAACCGTGCACCCTTTGACTTGCCCGAGGCCGAAGGCGAGCTGGTCGGTGGATTCCACACCGAGTACTCGTCGTTGAAGTTCGCGCTGTTCTTTTTGGCCGAATACATCAACATGGTCACCGTGTCAGCATTAGCAACCACGTTGTTCTTGGGTGGCTGGCGCGCACCGGCTCCGATCTCCACGGTCTGGGCTGGAGCCAACTCCGGTTGGTGGCCGTTGGCGTGGTTTGTCGCCAAACTCTTCGCCTTCATCTTTGTTTTCATCTGGTTGCGCGGAACGCTTCCACGACTTCGCTACGACCAGTTCATGAAGTTTGGCTGGAAGGTCTTGATTCCGGTCTCCTTGGTGTGGATCGTCATCGTGGCTACGGCTCGCGCCTTGCGTCAGTCCGCCAATGTTGATTCGTCGTCGCTTTTGGTGATCGTCGGTGTCATTTTGACGATCTTGGTCGTCCTCAGTTTTGTGCTAGACGCGATGATCAGTCGCCGGATGCCCCGCGAGATCGAACCAGAGCCGGAATTCGATGCCTTTGCGGGCGGATTCCCGGTGCCACCATTGCCTGGCCAGAAACTTCCGACTCCGGCAGCTTCGGCCCAAACGATTTCCGCAACTGAAGGGGACTCACGTGGCTGACGTCATCGGAACCATTAAGGGATTTGGTGTCACCTTCGGCACGATGTTCAAGAAGGTCAACACCGAGCAGTACCCCGAGGAAAAGCGCGGTCGCGACTTTCCTATTGAGCCGCGCTTCCACGGTCGTCACCAACTCAACCGGTACCCCGACGGTCTGGAAAAGTGCATCGGCTGCGAACTGTGCGCATGGGCCTGCCCAGCAGACGCAATTTTTGTTGAAGGCGCCGACAACACCGAAGACAATCGTTTCTCACCGGGCGAGCGTTACGGCAAGGTCTACCAAATTAACTACTTGCGTTGCATTTTGTGCGGCTTGTGCATCGAGGCCTGCCCCACGCGCGCATTGACCATGACTAATGAATACGAACTGGCGGACGACGATCGCGGTCGCTTGATCTTTACCAAGGAACAACTGTTGGCGCCTCTGTTTGAGGGCATGATCCCGCCGCCACATCCCATGGTGGCTGGAACTACAGATACGGACTATTACCAAGGCAAAGTCACTGGTCCCGATGCTGGCCAGGAACTCTCGCGCACCCGTGAACCCGAAAATCGCGATGGGGTCAGCCAGTGACCACTTACCTTGCCACTGGTGTAGCGACGGTGTCAGCTGGCGAAACCTTTGCCTTCTGGGTGTTGGCCATCCTGACCGTGGGCGGCGCGATTGGAATGCTGCTGTCACGTAAGGCGGTTCACTCCGCATTGTGGATCGCCTTGACCATGGTTAGCCTCGCGGTGCTCTACCTGATCAACGCCGCACCCTTTTTGAGCATGGTGCAGATCATCGTGTACACCGGAGCAGTCATGATGCTGTTCCTCTTCGTCCTGATGTTAATCGGAGTCGATGCGGCTGACTCCTTGGTCGAAACTATTAAGGGTCAGCGCCTTGCCGCTGTTCTGGTCGGCATCGGATTTGGCTTGTTGCTCTTGGCCGGTGTGGGTGGTCTGACTGTCAATGAAGTCAAGGGACTAGATGCAGCGACCAGCCCAGCGGGTGGCAACCTTCAAGCCGTTGCACAACTGATCTTTGGCCGTTATGTCTTGGCATTTGAAGTCACCAGCGCCTTGCTGATCACCGCTGCCGTTGGTGCGATCGTTTACACCCACCGCGAGCGCCTGGTTGGCAAGCCCACGCAAGCCATGATTTCGCGAGCCCGGTTTACCTCGGTCACCGCGCCGCGTAGCCCCATGCCGGCTCCTGGTGTATTCGCCAATCACAATGCGGTGGACACTCCCGCTCTGCTTCCTGATGGCTCGCCCGCGTTGGAATCGGTGCCTGCGCCATTCCAAGTCGAAGAGGCCCGTACGTTCACGACCGCAGATGGTCGAGTCATTACTGCTGTTTACCCCGAGGGGGATGACAAATGAACCCGATGAACTACATCTACCTCTCGGCCGCACTGTTTAGCATCGGCGCATTTGGAGTGTTGTTCCGGCGTAACGCCATCGTGGTGTTCATGTGCGTCGAGTTGATGCTCAACGCCGCGAACCTTGCGTTCGTCACCTTTGCACGGATCAATGGCACCCTCGATGGGCAGGTGGTGGCCTTCTTCGTGATGGTCGTTGCTGCCGCTGAGGTGGTAATTGGGCTTGCCATCATCATGTCTATATTTGCTACTCGTCGATCGGCGTCGATCGACGAAGCTAACTTGTTGAGGTCCTAAGTTGATGGAGACCATAACCGCTGCGAGCGGTACTACGTCCTTGACTTGGCTGCTCATCGCTTTGCCACTTGCCGGAGCTTTGATCTTGCTGGGCACCGGGCGCGTGACCAACAAGTGGGGTCACCTGCTGGGTGTGGCCACGATCGCTGGCTCGTTCGGTGTTGCTGTGGCCCTGTGGCTGAACTTGCTATCCAAGCCATCTGAGGACCGCGCTGTTCGACAGTTCCTTTTCACCTGGCTTGATTTAGGCCGGTTCAAGGTTGATGTCGCATTCCAGCTTGACCAACTCTCCATGGCCTTCGTTCTCTTGATCACCGGCGTTGGCTTGTTGATTCATATCTACGCCGTGGGCTACATGAAGGGCGATGATGGACGTCGTCGTTTCTTTGGGTACCTCAACCTCTTCGTCGCGGCCATGTTGTTGCTGGTCCTCGCCGACAGTTACGCCCTGCTCTACGTCGGCTGGGAAGGCGTCGGGTTAGCCTCTTACCTGTTGATTGGTTATTACCAAACTCGCGATACGGCCGGTCCAGCCGCCAAGAAGGCGTTCGTGGTTAACCGCGTCGGCGACATCGGAATGTCTGTGGCGATCATGCTCATGTTCGCAGCCTTTGGAACAGTGACATTCCAAGGCGTGTTCGCAGCAGCTCCCGGCGCAAGTTCGGCGATGGTGAATGGCATCGGCTTCATGCTCTTGTTGGCAGCGTGTGGAAAGTCTGCTCAATTCCCGCTGCAGTCGTGGTTGTTGGACGCGATGGAAGGTCCTACCCCGGTATCGGCATTGATTCACGCCGCAACGATGGTGACCGCGGGTGTGTACCTGATTGCTCGCTCGAACCCGATCTTTGACCTTGCCCCCACCGCGCAGATGGCAGTGATCATCGTTGGTTTGATCACGTTGCTCGCGGGAGGCATCATCGCCAGCGCCAAGGATGACATCAAGAAAGCCTTGGCCGGCTCAACCATGAGCGCTATTGGTTACATGATGCTGGCCGTCGGACTTGGTCCCACCGGCTACGTCTTTGCGATTGCCTTCCTGTTGGCTCACGGATTCTTTAAAGCTGGGCTGTTCCTTGGTGCCGGTTCGGTCATGCACGGCATGAACGATCAAGTCAACATGCGCCGGTTCGGTGGTCTGCGTTCAGTCATGGCTATCACGACCGCGACCTTTGGTCTGGGCTACTTGGCCATCATCGGTATTCCACCGTTGGCTGGTTACTTCACCAAGGACTTGATCATTGAGTCAGCCATGGCGCGCAACCCGATCATTGGTGGGCTTGCGGTTATCGGTGCTGGGCTGACGGCCTTTTACATGAGCCGCATCTTCTTTATGACCTTCATCGGCAAGAAGCGCTGGACTGAGGATGTCCACCCGCACGAATCGCCATGGTCAATGACGGTGCCGATGTTGGTTCTCGCCGTTGGCTCGGTGGCTTCGGGCTACTTGTTGATGCGTAACAACACGTTGGAGAAATGGCTGGAGCCGGTGACCGGGTTCGTTGAGCCAGCAGGCTCGGTGGCTCCCGCAGTGATGACCGGAATTTCGCTGGCAGCTGTCGCGGTGGGAATTGTCGCTGCGATCTTGCTCTACTTGCGGCGCGATGTGCCACAGGTTGCTCCTGAGAAGGTGTCCTTCTTAGTCGTCGCAGCGCGTAAAGACTTGTTTGGCGATGCTTTTAACGAAGCCGTCTTCATGCGTCCTGGTCAGTGGCTGACGCGCTCGCTGGTGTGGGTGGACAACAAGGTCATTGATGGTGCCGTTAACGGTGTCGCTGCATCCCTGGGCGGTCTGTCAGCGCGGGCTCGTCGAATCCAAACGGGCTACACCCGTTCTTACTCGTTGGTGATGCTCTCGGGTGCACTCTTAGTCCTGGTCCTTCTCGCGATTGTGGGCCGCTGACATGAAAAACGTTCCTTGGTTGCTCATTGCTGGATTGGTTCCGCTGGTGGGAACCGCGCTGATTGCCGTTGTCCCACGTAAGTCGTGGGTTCGCGGGATTGCTCTTGGAACATCCCTGGTCACGTTGGCCGTAGTCATTGCGATGGCCACCCAATTCCAGATCGGTGGACCCGACAAGTTCCAATTCGTCACCACCTATAGCTGGATCCCCGCCTTTGGCGTGAGCTTCACGCTGGGCGTGGACGGAATCGGATTAGTTCTTGTCGCCCTGGCAGCGTGTTTGGTGCCTGTTGTCCTGATCGCTTCGTGGCGCGATGTTGAGCCACCTGGATCGATCAAGAGTTACTTCGGACTCATGCTCGTTTTGCAGTCCATGATCATTTGGGTCTTTTCGGCGCTAGATGTGTTCTTGTTCTACCTGCTCTTCGAGGCGATGCTGATCCCCGCGTATCTGTTGATCGGTCGCTTTGGTGGGGCCCAACGTTCCTACGCCGCGATGAAGTTCCTGCTCTACAGCCTTTTCGGTGGATTGATCATGCTCGCGGCCCTCATCGGGTTGTACGTGGCGAGCCAAACCCTCTTGGGCAACGGAACCTTCGACTTCCAAACGTTGAGCTCGCTGCAGATCAACACCGGATTGCAAAACTGGCTATTCCTGGGATTCTTCTTGGCCTTTGCCATCAAGGCACCTCTATGGCCACTGCACACCTGGTTGCCCGACGCTGCTTCTGAGGCGACGCCTGGCACTGCCGTGCTATTGGTCGCCTTAATGGACAAGGTCGGCACCTTCGGCATGATCCGTTACTGCCTGCAGTTGTTCCCGGATGCTTCGCGCACCTTCGCTTTCACCATTTGCATCCTGGCGGTCGTCTCCATCGTTTATGGAGCGCTGGTGGCAATTGGTCAAACCGACATCATGCGCTTGATCTCGTACACATCTGTTTCGCACTTTGGTTTCATCATCATCGGAATCTTTGCTTTCACCACCCAAGGCCAAACCGGTTCGGTGTTCTACATGGTGGCGCACGGATTCAGCACTGCGGCGCTGTTCCTCATCGCTGGCGTGATGATGGCTCGCGGCAAGTCGCGCAACATCGCGGACTACGGCGGCGTGTTCAAGGTCGCTCCGCTGCTGGCTGGCTTTGTCCTGATCGCAGGTCTTTCTGGGTTGGCTTTGCCAGGTATGGCGAGCTTCCCTGGCGAGTTCTTGGTCCTGGTGGGTTCATTCCTGCGCTATCCCGTGCTGGCCATCATCGCCACTGTCGCGATCGTGCTGTCGGCGGTCTACATCTTGTGGCTGTACCAGCGGGTGGCTACGGGTGAACCTCGTGGTGTGGTGACCGAGAAGTTTGGCGATCTGCGCGGTCGCGAAGTCTGGGTCTTTGTTCCCATCGTCGCTGTCATGATCGCCCTGGGCGTGTACCCCCAAGCAGTCACGCGCGTCATCGAGCCTGCGGTGCAATCAACTCTTGACCGAATCGGCGCAGTTAACCCAGAACCAACAGCGCTCAAGCCTGCTGCATCGACTAAGGAGACCACGCCATGATGGGTCTGCCCGCAGCAACGCAGGGACTGTTCCCGGTCCCGCAGCTTGAGTACCAAAACCTTGCTCCAGTCCTGATCGTGCTGGCCGCCGCACTGCTCGGTGTCTTGGTTGAGGCCTTCTTGCCCCGGACTGCTCGGTTCCGCGCACAACTGGTGGTCACCTTTGGTGGACTGCTGATTGCCTTGGCCGCGCTCTTCTTTGCTGGCAACACCGATGGCGTCATCGCTGAGGGAGCGATTGCCTGGGACGGCCCAGCGCGATTCCTGCAAGGCCTGATCCTGGTCTTGTCCTTTGTCGCTTTCTTGCTCTTTACTGACCGCAAGATCGACCCAGGTCGCGATGCTTTTGCGCCTCGCGTTTCCGCTGTTCCAGGTAGTGCTGAAGAACAATCGCTGACCGAAAAGTTGGTGCAGCAAACCGAGGTATACCCCTTGGCACTGTTCTCGGTCAGTGGCATGTTGCTTTTCCCGGCAGCCAATGACTTGCTGATGATGTTTGTGGCCTTGGAAGTCTTGTCTCTCCCGCTATACCTGTTGGCTGGCATGGCCCGTCGCCGTCGCCTCCTGTCGCAAGAAGCAGCATTGAAGTACTTCTTGTTGGGGGCGTACTCCTCGGCTTTCTTCCTGTTCGGTTCAGCCATGATCTATGGCTACGCCAACTCGTTGCGCTTTAGCGAGATTGCTGCTGCGACCTCGAGTCAGTCCGCATCTGAAGGACTGCTTCTGGTAGGCATCGGCCTAATCTCAGTGGGTCTGCTGTTCAAGATCGGCGCAGCGCCGTTCCACGAATGGACCCCAGACGTCTATCAGGGTGCCCCCACCGTGATCACCGCTTTCATGGCAGCCACCACCAAGGTTGCCGCCTTCGGCGCGCTGGTACGCATCTTCTACGTTGCCTTTGGTCCGGTTCGCGAACAGTGGCTGCCGTTGATCTCGGTGATTTCAGCTGTGACGATGTTGGTTGGCGTGATCTTTGCGCTGACTCAGCGTGAGATGAAGCGCATGTTGGCGTATTCCTCCATTGCACATGCAGGCTTCTTGCTCACTGGTGTGGTTGCGCTGTCGCAAAAGGGTGTTAGTGCCATCTTGTTCTACTTGGTGGCGTATGGCTTTGCCACCATCGGTGCATTTGGGATTGTCACCTTAGTTCGCGATGGTGCGGGCGAAGCCTCTGACTTGTCTGCCTGGGCCGGATTGGGTAAGCGCTCCCCTGGAGTAGCAGCCTTGTTCTCCCTGTTCCTTTTGTCCATGGCTGGTATTCCGTTAACCGCAGGATTCCCCGCTAAGTTCGCGGTGTTCTCTGCCGCGGCGGCCTCGGGCGCGAGTTGGCTAGTAATCGTCGGTGTCATTGCCAGTGCGATTGCGGGATTCTTCTACGTTCGCATCATCGTCTTGATGTTCTTTACCGACCCGCAAGACGACAACACCACCGTGGCGATCCCCTCGCTGGCTACAGCGATCTCACTCGCCGTGTGTGCTGGCGTGACGATCGTCTTGGGTGTACTTCCTCAAATCGGACTCGAAGTCGCTGATCGAGCGTCTTTGTTTATCCGGTAGGGGCGAGTCGATGACCACCCCCTTTGGTCTGGAATCCCTCGACGGTGCGCTAGAGGCGGACCTGCGCAGTGGGCTGGACCAGGTGGAAGTACGACTGCGCGAGGCGGTCAAGAGCCAGGATTCCTTTGTCGCCGAAGCAGCGAGCTACTTGGTCGAGGCCGGCGGTAAGCGCTTTCGACCGCTCCTGACGCTCTTGGGTGCGCAATTCGGAGACCCTGATCGCGCTGAAGTCATTGATGCGGCAGCGGTAGTGGAGATAACGCACCTAGCGACTCTCTATCACGACGACGTGATGGACGAGGCACCGTTGCGTCGAGGTGCAGCCTCAGCCAACAGTCGTTGGGATAACAGCGTGGCGATCCTTACGGGGGATTTCTTGTTCGCGCGGGCTTCACAAATCTTGGCTGATCTAGGGCCAGAGGCGGTACGCATTCAAGCTCTGACCTTTGAGGAACTCGTCAGCGGCCAGATTCGAGAGACGATGGGCCCGCGCGAGGGCGAAGACCCGATCCACCATTACTTAGAAGTCGTTGGGGAGAAGACCGGTTCGCTCATCGCGACGAGTGGACTGTTTGGCGCCATGTTTAGTGGCGCTCCTGTCCCGATCCAAGAAACCATGCGCGCCTTTGGTGCCTCTATCGGAATTGCCTTTCAACTCAGCGACGATGTTTTGGATGTGTCCAGCGAATCCAGCGAATCAGGGAAGACTCCGGGCACGGACCTGCGCGAAGGTGTTCTGACATTGCCCGTACTGCAAGCCTTAGCCGTCGATGATGCGGATGCTCGTGAAATCGGCCGGTTGATCGGTCCGGATTTAGCACAGGTTTCGGCGGCCGAAGTTGATCAACGCGTGGAACAAGCGTTGGTGATGCTGCGTCGGCACGAGGGCATGAACCTGGCCCGCGCTGAGCTCAGCCGCTGTGCCGCTTCCGCCCGCGAACTGCTCGTTCCCTTGCCAGATGGTGCTGCCAAAGAGGCGCTGGCGGCGTTGACCGATGTGGTGGTTAGCCGGTCGGTCTAGTTCGTATCAGCGCGAACGCGTCGAGCTAGCCTTAGGCCATCAACGGCAAGAATGGTTAGGGCTATCCACACCAGAGCGAATCCGACTAAGCGTGTGGGTGACAGGGCTTCATGAAAGACGACCAAACCAAGGATGAATTGGATAGTCGGGTTGGTGTATTGCATGAGTCCCATGAGCGACAGTGGCACCTTGGGTGTTGCATAGCCGAAGAGCAAGAGTGGAATCACCGTCAAAATGCCGAGGCCCATCAGTAACAAGGATGTGCCCAGACCTTGTTGGGTGGTGGTGAGTTGCTGACGTTGGGCTAGTACGCCCAGCATGATCAGCGCGGGAATGAACATGACTCCGGTCTCGATCCCCACCGCTTCGAGGGGTGGGGCCTTTCCGAGCTTCTTGGTCAGCCCATAGAAGGCAAAGGTCACACCCAGCACCAGGGCAATCCATGGAATGCGCCCGTATCCGACGGTCAAGATCACCACGGCCAGTCCAGCTACGGCGAGCGCAACCCACTGCAAGGGGCTAAGCCGTTCGCGTAACAGCACGACGGCTAGGAAGACTGTGACCAGCGGGTTGATGTAGTAGCCCAGTGCACCTTCGATGACCGCTTGGTTGGATACGGCGTAGGCGTAAACAGTCCAGTTGATGGCCAAGATTGAGCCGCCGAGCGCACAGGCAATCACAGCGGTGCGAGTGGTCAGGGTGGCCTTAAATGCTGGCCACTGACGCAGGATCGTCAAGACGATCACTACCAGAATCAGCGACCACACGATTCGGCTCGCTGAGATTTCATAAACATTGACACCCTTGAGCAGGGCAAAGTACAACGGAAAAAAACCCCACAGCGCGTAAGCAACTAAGGCAGCAATTACGCCCTTGCGGTATGAGTTCAGTTGATCGTCCAGGTGTCGTTTCCGGCGATGAGTGCAGCCAAATCCGCCTTGCCTGATGCCTTCGACTTGGCTACCTGGTCACGCAAAAGCGTGTCATAGGTAGGACGCTCGATGGAGCGGAAGATTCCCATCGGAGTTTGATCCAAGTTGTCCGGGTTTGACAGGCGGGACAAGGCGAAAGCCAAGCTTGGGTCAGCCGCATGTGCGTCGTGGACCAGGATGTTGTCTAGGCCAACCTCGGCAACAGATGCCACCTGGATTGAGCCATCTGCTGCCCGAATCACACCATTTTCCCGCTCGCGACCAAAGGTAATGGGCTCACCGTGTTCGAGGCGGATGATGTGTTGTTCCTTCTCGTCGCCGTCCTTGAGTGCGTCGAAGGCGCCGTCGTTGAAAATCGGGCAGTTCTGGTAAATCTCGACCAAAGCGGTGCCGTCATGTTCAGCAGCCGCGCGCAGGACCGAGGTGAGGTGCTGGCGGTCGGAGTCCATGGTGCGCGCCACAAAGGTTGCTTCAGCACCTAAGGCCAACGAGACCGGATTGAAGGGGTAGTCCAACGAACCCATCGGCGTGGACTTGGTGACTTTGCCCTGCTCGGAAGTGGGGGAGTACTGACCCTTGGTCAAACCGTAGATGCGGTTGTTGAACAACAAGATCTTCAGGTTCACATTGCGGCGCATGGCATGGATCAAGTGGTTGCCACCGATCGACAGTGCGTCACCGTCACCGGTCACGACCCAGACCGACAAGTCGGCGCGACTGGTGGACAGTCCCGTGGCGATAGCCGGTGCGCGACCATGGATGGTGTGGAGCCCAAAGGTGTTCATGTAGTACGGGAAGCGCGATGAGCAACCAATGCCCGAAACCCAAACGATGTTTTCGCGCTTCAAGCCGAGTTCGGGCATAAAGCCTTGCACTGCAGCCAAAATTGCGTAGTCACCACAACCGGGACACCAACGCACTTCTTGGTCTGACTTGAATTCCTTGGCATTTTGGGGTTCGTCGGTGCTAGGCACCAATGCCAATGACGGGAATTGACTAGTTTCAGACACTCTTAATCACGTCCTCAATAACGCCGGCGAGCTCTTCAGCCTTGAAGGGCAACCCGCGCACTTGGTTGTAGGAAATGGCATCAACGAGGTACTTCGAGCGGACCAGCATGACGAGCTGTCCAAGGTTCATTTCTGGGATCAAGACCTTCTTGTAACGCTTCAACACTTCCTCGGTGTTAGCCGGGAAAGGATTGACGTGGCGGAAGTGAGCTTGCGCCACCTTCAGACCTGCTTCACGAACTCGGCGGCAGCCGGCACCGATGGGGCCGTAGGTCGAGCCCCAGCCCAAGACCAACACGTCTGCGTCTCCGGTGGGGTCATCGACTTCGAGCGGATCAATGTCGTTGGCGATGCCATCAACCTTGGCCTGTCGAGTGCGCACCATGAAGTCGTGGTTGGCCGGATCGTACGAGATGTTTCCACTGCCGTCGGCCTTTTCGATGCCGCCGATGCGGTGTTCGAGCCCGGCGGTGCCAGGGATGGCCCAGGGGCGCGCCAAGGTCTCAGGATCGCGCTTGAACGGCCAGAAAACCTCTGTGCCATCGGCCAACGTGTGATTAGGCCCGGTAGCAAAGTCCACGTGCAAATCAGGCAGGTCTTCGACGTTGGGAAGCGACCACGGCTCGGAACCGTTGGCCAAGTAACCATCGGACAGCAAGAACACCGGCGTGCGGTACTTCGTGGCGATGCGGCAGGCCTCAATGGCTGCATCAAAGCAGTCGACGGGGCTACGTGGTGCAACAACAGGAACAGGTGCTTCACCATTTCGGCCAAACATTGCTTGGAGCAAGTCAGACTGTTCGGTCTTGGTGGGCAACCCGGTGGATGGTCCACCGCGTTGAATGTCAATGACGACGAGCGGCAGTTCCATCGACACAGCAAGTCCTATGGTTTCTGACTTCAACGCAATGCCAGGACCAGAGGTTGTGGTGATGGCCAGCGCCCCGCCAAATGATGCTCCAAGAGCGGCTCCGATACCGGCGATCTCGTCTTCGGCTTGGAACGTCACTACACCGAACTGCTTGTGCTTGCTCAGTTCGTGCAAGATGTCGCTGGCTGGCGTGATCGGGTAGGCGCCAAGGTAAACCGGCAATCCCGAGAGCTGGCCAGCTGCGATCAAACCATAGGAAAGAGCGGTGTTT
>JAPLBW010000246.1 GCA_026392555.1 Actinomycetota bacterium | reverse complement strand
CGTCCAACGTGGGGCGATCCATCGTCACACCAATTTGTAGCGCAGGAATCAGGTAGCGATAGCTGGGCAACGTGGCACTGAAGCTGCCGCGCAGTTCCACCACTTCAAGGGCGCGAATGATCTTGCGGGTGTTGTCCGGCCCAATCGCGTTAGCAGCCATGGGGTCAACCGCCAGCAATCGGTCAAAAAGCACGGCGGTGCCTACGGATTCGGCTTCAGCCTCGAGGCGGGCGCGCACGACCGGGTCCACCCCGGGAAATTCCAAATCGTCCAACGCAGCGCGCACATACAGCCCCGAACCGCCGACCAAGATCGCGGTCTTGCCCCGGGAATGGATGTCAGCGATCACCGCGCGCGCGAGTTCCTGGTACACCGCCACCGAAGCGGTCTGGGTGATCGGCCAAATATCGAGTAGGTGGTGTGGGATGCCCTGCATTTGTTCGGACGTGACCTTGGCAGTGCCGATGTCCATACCTTTGTAGGTTTGCATCGAGTCGGCATTGATGATTTCGCCGTTGAGGTCGTGGGCCAGCTCAATGGCCAGCGAGGATTTACCCACGGCTGTGGGGCCAACCACTGCCAGAGTCAGACCAGTGGGTGTATCGGTGATCCCAGTAGGTCTATCGGTAAACGCCGTGCCCGCATCATCGGCAGGGAAGTCAGGCATCGCACTCATGCCGCGCTCCACTGCGCCACGACATACAAAACGCCATAGGGATCATCACTGGCAACAACTTGACTTGCCATCGGCGCATCAGCCATCGCAGCCACTACTTGCCATGGCGCGCGACCATCCACCTGCAATTCGGTCGCCACGTCACTATCGAGTCGCGACAGCCGCGCTGAATCTCCCAAACGCAACGCCTCGACAACTTCGGCATCAAATTCCTGCGCGCGAGGATCGAGCGAGCCTGGCGCTTTGTCGCTACGGCAGGCACTGCCATCGCCGACGACCAACACGGCCAACGACTGCTCCCCCACGAGCGATTGCCCCAGTGCGGCACATTCGGCGTTTGAGGATTGCGGAGATACTCCTACATACAGGTCTGCTTGAACACCGACTTGATCTAGCAACCAGTGCCCGATCGACAGTGACGGCGACAAGGCTTGACCCGTGGGTGCCGAGCCCAGGCCGAATCCGGACCAATCCGGCTCCCCGATGACGAGGCCAGTCGTTGGTGCCGTTCCCACAATCACGAGTTGATCCGCCCCGGATTGGATCAACTGGGTGACCACGTCGAGGCTGGCCTGGCGCAGCTGGGCCAATTCGTGGGCGGCGCCCTGGGCGATATGAGGCACCAACAGCGGGGTTGCAGGCACAAACGCCACCGAAATCAGCACCGGCACAGGCTATCGGTTGCCCAGCTCAGGCACCGCCGGACAGGGAAAGGCTGGGCACAGGGCACTTTTAACCCGCCCTTAGTACACATCGCGGTTTGCTGTGCCGACAACAAGAGCACAATTAACACCACAAGAACCAACCGAAGGAGCACATCATGCTCGGCACATTCACCGCCGTAACGACCAAGGCCATCATTGGCGCAGCCGCTGTTGCTGTCGCCGGAGCCGGAGCGGTTGCCACTGTCTCCGTGGTTGGCCCCAAGGTAACTGCCTCGCAGAGCGCTGTTGCCCCCGCAAGTTCGAACGAACTGCCGGTTGCTTTCACCTCTCCAGAGCCTGTCGAGACCAGTGAAGCCGCCGAGCCAACACCCGAAGCCACGCCAGAGACCACGACCGAGACCTCGGTTGTCTACCTCACCCGTGACGAAGCCATCGCCATTGCCCAGGCCCGCTACCCGCTGGTCAACGTGCGCGAAGCCGAATTTGAAAACGAAGACGGCACTGCAGTGTGGAAGATTGACCTTCGCACTGATGAGGGTGCTCGCGCCAAGATTTGGGTTGACGCCACCACCGGAGCCATCGTTCGCGAACGTTTCAAGGACGCGCCAGCACCTAAGGCCACCAATCCCTCAGACGATGACAACAGCGATGATGCTGACGAAAACGAAACTGAAGATGGCAGTGGCAGCGGATCTGAAGTCGAAAACGACTAAAGCATCACACCACTAGTTCGGCAGGCTCGGCATTCCGAGCAGCACACCAGTTTGATCTGAAACAACATGCTCAGCAGGCGATGTCAGGGAAGACTCCCAGATGTCGCCTGCTGGCGTTTGACGCCAACTCAGCACTCCGGCATCCGCGTTGTGGTGATGCGGAGCCGCATACGTCAGCTCAACCTCGACGATGTCCCCTGGACGCGGTCGCCCATTGGCCACCACATCACCGGTGACGCCAAAGTGCACCAACCGTGAATCCCGCGCTCGGCCACTCATGCGGGCCGTGAGGTCATCCTTCTTGCCTTCACCCTCGGCCACGAGCAATTCCACGCGCTGGCCGACCAGTTTCTTGTTCTCTTCCCACGCAACATCATTGCCCAGGGCAACAAGGCGGTCGTAGCGATCTTGCACGATCTCGGGACTTGGTTTTCCATCGTTGCCGCCGGAGTGCCAGGGCGCTGGGAGTACTGGAAAGTAAAGGCATTGGCAAAGCGGGCTTGACGCACCACATCCATCGTGGCCTGGAAGTCTTCTTCGGTTTCGCCAGGAAAGCCGACGATGATGTCGGTAGTGATGGCCGCATCGGGCATGGCGGCGCGAACCTTGTCGATGATTCCTAAGTATTTGTCGCTGCGGTATGAACGACGCATGGACTTCAAAATCGCGTCTGAACCTGACTGCAGCGGCATGTGTAGCTGTGGCATCACGTTGTGCGTGTTGGCCATCGCGTCAATAACGTCGTCCGTGAAGTCACGTGGGTGCGGTGAGGTAAAGCGCACGCGCTCCAGGCCCTTGATATCGCCACAAGCGCGCAACAACTTGCCAAAGGCCAGTGGATCGCCAAACTCCACGCCATAGGCGTTGACGTTTTGTCCCAACAGGGTGATTTCAAGAACGCCTTGGTCCACCACTGCTTGGATCTCGGCCAACACATCGCCGGGACGGCGGTCCTTTTCTTGGCCACGCAGGCTCGGAACGATGCAGAACGTGCAGGTGTTGTTGCACCCGACGCTGATCGAGACCCACGCGGAATACACCGACTCACGCCGAGCTGGCAAGGTCGAGGGAAACACTTCTAGCGACTCGTGAATCTCGACTTGGGCTTCTTCCATCGCGCGAGCTCGCTCAAGCAAAACCGGGAGAGATCCCATGTTGTGGGTGCCAAAAACCACATCCACCCACGGCGCCCTTTTGACGATCTCGCCTTGATCTTTTTGAGCCAAGCAACCACCGACGGCAATTTGCATATCCGG
>JAPLBW010000116.1 GCA_026392555.1 Actinomycetota bacterium | reverse complement strand
GCCCGTCGCGTCGTGCGCACAAGTCGAGCGGCACTGGTCACGGCTCCCCCTCCACTTTCTTTGACATCTGACGCTTGAGCAATCAAAATATACTATTTTTCATATATCCTGACAACACCTCGCCACGACGGAACAAGCCCGTGGGACAGTTGTGCCTATGGATGGTTCTCTGCTTGCTCCCCAGCGCCCGTGGTGGCGACCCCCGGTTGGCCTGGTCCTGATCGTGATCATCGTGCTGGCCATCATCGGCTTCGCAGTCTGGAAGATCGTTGGCTGACACTGAGTCGATCCTTCAACACCCGCGCGTGCTTGAAGTCTTTACTGCTTTGCGAGCTGCGAACCTTGATGACGCGGCCGACAACATCGCGGTGCTCGAAGACTCCGCTCCTACTGCTGCCGCTGCTGCAGAACAACTGGGATGCGAACTCGGCGCCATTGCTAACTCACTGATCTTTTCTGTTAATGGTGAACCGCTGATGGTTCTGACCAGTGGCGCGCATCGCGTCAACACTGCTTTCGTTGCTGATTTTCTTGGCGTGGCTTCCCTTGATCGCGCTGATGCAGATTTTGTTCGCACGCATACTGGTCAAGCCATCGGTGGTGTTGGACCTGTTGGACATCCACACCCCATCGGCACTTTGGTCGACATTGACTTAATGAATCACGACGTGGTGTGGGCTGCGGCCGGACACCCGCACACGATGTTTCCCACCACTTTTGACGACCTGGTGCGCATGACTGAAGGCACCGTGACGCAGGTAGAGCCATGACCTACGTCCGGCTACATTTTTGGGGCGTAGCCAACCGCCATATCCCCTCAGCCCTAGCCCGGATGGGCACTAGTCGCCTGGATTTACGCGGAATCGAGCACCTGAGCTTTGCCAAATTGCTGGGCACCGCCAAGCCGACCACCTTCACCCCGACCGCCACCGATTTCAACCACTGGGGATTGCTGACCGTGTGGGATGAGGAACAAGCAGCGATCGAATTTGATAACACCCGGGTTCCCAAATCGTGGGGCCTGATCGCTGATGAAACATTACGCATTGACATGACCCCGATAGCCAGTCATGGTGGTCAATGGGCCAAGCGTGAGCCGTTTGGCAATCCGGTGCCGGCCAAAGTTGATGGACCGGTTGCTGCGATTACTCGCGCGCGGATTCGGCCCAACAAAATGTTGGAGTTTTGGAAGGCATCGGAAAAAGTTGCGCGCTCCCTCAACGGTGCCGAAGGACTGGTGATGATCAGCGGCATTGGTGAATCCCCCTTAGGCCTGCAAGGAACCTTTAGTGTGTGGGAATCGGCCGAAGCAATGCGCACGTTTGCCTACACGCAGCCCGCACACACTGAAGTCATCGATCAAACGCCGGTCATCAAGTGGTACGCCGAAGAACTATTCGCACGCTTTGCCGTCAACTCGATGAAGGGTCGCTTTGCTGGCATGGACTTTGACCTATCGGGACCAGCCCATGACTAGCCAACCAACCCTGCGAAAGCCTGTACTGCCATGGGTTTTGGCCGGTATCACGGTGTTGATGCAGATCGCCTATCCCCTGACGTCTGGCCAAACGCGAACGAGCTTGACCATCGTCACCGTCGTGATGTTTTTCCTCGCTTCCACATCGCATGCATTGGTGGTTCGTGGCCTGAAGTGGACGGCAGGTTATGTTGCCATCAGTGTCATCGGTGGATGGCTTATCGAATACATCGGCAGCACAACAGATGTTCCCTTTGGTCCCTACGGCTACACCACATCGTTGGGCTGGCAACTACTTGGTGTGCCGCTCGTGATTCCGCTGGCGTGGTCGATGATGGCTTACCCCGCATTGGTCGTAGGACAAACCATGATGCGAGGCCGCTGGTCATCCATCCTGGTTTCTGCAGTGGCTCTTGCCTCGTGGGACCTGTTCCTTGACCCGATGATGGTCGCTGATGGCCACTGGATCTGGGATCGCGTCACGTCATCCCTGCCAGGAGTACCGGGGATTCCCGCGATCAACTTCCTCGGCTGGTTTGTGGTTGCCTTGGTCATGATGACACTGCTTTCACGATTGCCACGGCTTGTGGTTGTGGACGTACTTTTCTAGCGTTTTGGCCAATGCGGTCTTCCTTTCACGCCCCTCGGTGGCTCTGGTGGGGGCGATCGTGATGGGCGCAGTCGCTATCCCGCTATGCATCCAGTTGTGGCGCTCGCGTTTAGTAAAGGTCAAGGTCTAAGTCATGGGAATACTGAGCGGTTTGTGGACCGGCTTGGTCTGGTTCGGTGCCATCGGCGCGAGCCTCTTGACGTTGCACAGTTTCTATAACTTGAGCAAACTTCGGCGCCCCACCCAGACGCCTGAAGACATCACTGAGCGCGTATCGATTCTCATCCCGGCCCGCAATGAAGCACACAACATTGGCGCCTGTATCGAATCGCTACTGAAGCAAACCAATTTGTCAGATGGCGAAATCATCGTGCTTGATGATCAATCCGATGATGGCACTGCCGATGTCATCCGCGAGATCGCGGGCAGTGAACGTGCGGTGCGCATCATCAACGGGACCGACCGCCCCGATGGCTGGCTAGGAAAGACGTGGGCTTGTCATCAACTGCAAGAAGCGGCCACCGGATCGGTACTGGTCTTCATCGATGCTGACGTGGTGCTTGAACCGGTAGCCATCGCCGCCACCGTGCAAACCCTGCGGGAAGCCAAGCTGGACTTGGTCTGCCCCTACCCCAAGCAACTAGCCGAGACCACCGGTGAGCGCCTAGTTCAACCGCTCCTGCAATGGTCCTGGGCCACGACACTGCCGCTCGGGATTGCTGAAAACAGCTCGCGCGAATCGTTGTCTGCTGCCAATGGGCAGTTCTTGGCCGTTGATGCCAAGGCTTACCAGCGCGCTGGCGGTCACGAAGTCGTCAAGGCGGCGGTGCTCGACGACGTTGAGCTCTTGCGCGCGATTAAACGAAGTGGGGCTTACGGCACGGTCATTGACGGCACCACCATTGCCACGTGTCGAATGTACGAAAACTGGAGCGAGCTTTCAGCCGGATACACCAAGTCGTTGTGGACCGCCTTTGGATCATTGGGTGGCTCGATTGGTGCGATGGTCTTCTTGGCGATCTTGTATCTCGTTCCACCGATCGCGATGTTTACCGGTTCAGTCGTTGGCATGGTGGGTTGGCTGGCCGCCATTGCTGGTCGCGCGGTGATTGCACGACGGACACAAAGCCCGCTCTTTCCCGATGCGATCTTGCATCCGTTTTCGATCGCGATTTTGATCTGGC
>JAPLBW010000034.1 GCA_026392555.1 Actinomycetota bacterium | reverse complement strand
TGCGCAGTGGCGTATTCATTGAAGGTCATGTCGATGCGGTGGGGGCGAACTGGATCTTGTTGACTGATCCGCATTCGAACAGCGAATCCGTCCTTGCGTTGGAACAGGTGATGACCGTGCGGGGATTGGCTCAGCGTGCGCGAACGATTAGTGCGTCGCCTATTGTTGCGTCGTTCGATCTCATGTGGGTGCTACAACGCATCAGTCGAGAACGCAGTCGCGTGCGCCTTGACATGTTGGGTGGTGTTGGACTCAGCGGGACGATTGACCAGGTCGGGGCGGACCACGTGGTCATTAATGGCGAGGTTCAACAACTCGTGATGAGTGCATCCATCGTCAGCGTCACGCGACTATGACGACGCCTCTATTTCATCGGTGCCAAAGGGGTGTTCGGTCAAAAATTCACTGGTTCGCTCGTAGCTGCGTTCGATGTACTCATCAAGTTCACTGACTTCGACGCGGTACTGACCCCGGCCGCCAATCTTGATCGCACGTAGTTCCTGGTTGCGCACGAGGGCATAGGTCTGGGATGCGGAGATGTGAAGGATCTGGGCAACTTCGGCGAGCGTTAAGAAGCGTCGTTCCATGCGTAAAAGGCCCCGTTTCGGCGTTCTGGCTGGTCTGGTCAGCCTAACTCGTCCACAACCCCTGTGGTGGGGCCTTGGGATAAACCGGACAAAAGGTGCACACTGTCCATCCACAGGAACGGGAGGCCTGCCATGACTTTGCGTACTCAGCCAGTACCTGCGACCACTCCACGATCACCCCTGCTCATGCAGCGCAGTCAGCGTATGCGACGCGTTGATACTCGTCTGCTGGCTGGAATTGCGCTGATCATTTTGTCCATCGGATTAACGAGCATTGCCATGGGCAGGGCTGGGCACACGACATCGGTGTGGATAGCGGCGCGGGATGTGCCAAGCGGTGTGGTGGTGACGAAGTCAGACGTGTCCCTAGTGTCAGCAAATTTGTCGCAATCCCAAAGTCACTATGTTCTCGAGTCGCAACCCGTACTGGGGCTACGCGCTACTCATGATCTAGCGAAAGGTGAATTCATTCCTGGATCCGCATTAAGTCCAGTGAAGCCAACATCCCTTCGCCTAGTCACTGTTCCCGTTGAACAATTTCATGCCCCGGCTGGGCTTGCTCGCGGTGATCTTGTCGATGTCTACATCAATTCACCAAATGATTCCGGACTGAGCGGAACTGCTGCGTTAGTGGCCACTCGAGTTTCTGTGCATAGTGTTGAAGACGACGGTGGAACGTTTGGGGCATCAGCTGGTTCCGTCGGTGTGGTCCTTGAGTTGACACGCGAAAGTGTCGCGCGGGTGGTTTCGGGGACACGTTCGGGATCCGTGGACTTGGTGCGTGTGCCGATGGATCAGTCATGAGTCCACCGCTGGCGCTGGCGCTGGCTTTACCGGGCGAGGGACTCGAGGAGTCGGTGCTGTCCGCCTTTGAGCAGGCGCGAAATTTTGAGGTGCGTCGGCGATGCTTGGAATTGGAGGATCTTTTGGGGTTAGCGCAATCAGGCCAACTTGATGTGGCACTCATAGCGGGAACTGTCTTGAGATGGGATGGCGATGTTGTCGCTCGGCTTCAATCGTGTGGGGTGTGCGTTATCGCGTTGGTCACCGATCCGTCACAGCAGCAGCGATTTACGCAGTGGACCGTCGATGCGGTAATGACTCTTGATGTGCGTTCCTTTGATGCAGACGAAGTCGTCAGACAAAATCAAGAGATGACCGGCATTCGCATAGCTTTGCTCATGATGTGATCAGCAGGGCACCTGTTGAAGCGGCGCCCCAAGGAGAAGAAGCCTTTGTACTTCGTGCAGGAGACAGATCTCAGGCAAAGGTGATTGCGGTGTGGGGACCGACAGGTGCTCCAGGTCGATCTACGGCAGCGATAGGCATTGCCAGCGCCGTGGCTCAACACGATCAGCGTGTTCTTCTCGTTGATGCTGATCCCTATGGGGGAGCACTGGCCCTCATGTTCGGTCGTCTGGAGCCTGACACTCCTGGGTTAGCAAGTGCGTGCCGACTAGCTCACCACGGGCGACTAACCCAAGCGCAGTTGATGGGACTGGTTCATCACGTCGAACCAGGGTTGGACTTGTTGACGGGACTCTTGCGAGCTGATCGATGGCCGGAATTGCGTCCTGCGGCTTTGGACCAGGTGTGGAGTCTGGCACGCGACCTATGGGACGTGGTGGTTATCGACGTGGGGTTTTGTTTGGAAGAGGATGAGGAGCTGAGCTACGACTCGATGGTCCCGCGACGAAATGCCACGACAATCTCGGCGCTAACGACAGCAGACGACATCGTGGCGGTGGGTTCCATAGATGCGATCGGGTTGGCTCGTCTCGTGCGCGGACTCGATGACCTCAAGCAGGTGGTTGGCCGGGAGCCATCAGTTGTCGTGGCTAATCGTGGAATGGGGCGTTCGCGTCAAGTCGCGGTGCAGCGTCAGGTGAAAGAAATATTGCGTGAAACAAGTCATGACGTGCCCGTGCTGGTGCTTCCTTTTGATCCTGACACCTGTAGCAAAGCAATTCAGGCCGGACGAAGCTTGGTGCGCGTTGCGCCGCAGTCAACTTTAGCTAAGAACCTGCACCTTATTGCTCGCACCCTGGTGTCACATTCAGGGCGCGAGCAAGACGTCGAACTAGGTGATCGGACTGCTTTGGGCAGGTTGCGTCGTCTCAGTGCTTGAGGTCGTCGCAACGGTTTCGCTGTGGGTCTGATGCGCGGCGGGCTGTTCTTCGCTGTGATCACTCTCATCACGGCGACGGCGCATGCCGACTACGGTTCCCAAGACTCCTACTGCCACAAATCCGGCACCGACATAGGTCGCGTAGGCGGTGGCTGTTGCGAAGGATTCCTCAGCAGCGGTTTGCACGGCCTCGCCGTACTGGGCGCTGATGAGTTGATCTGCTGGAACAGCCTCGGGGTTGGCGTTGATGATGACACCACTGGATTGAACAACGGCATCCGAAACCCCGCTTGCTTGCTGCGCACTAAATCCAATTTCCGGCTTTTGCAACGCGGTAGTCAGGGTTGACCCCAGGGTGGTCCACAACACCGCACCCAACACAGCCACACCCAGAGCAGTACCGACCTGTCGTGAGGTGCTCTGGGTACCAGAGGCTTGCCCACTCTCGTTTACTGGCACATCGCGCAAGATCACGTTGACCAATTGAGCGGTGCCCAACCCAACGCCGGCGCCAAAGAGCAAGAGCCACGGAGCAAATTGCATTTGCGTGGCATCAGCCGAGTACGTTGCACCGACACCGATCATGGCGATGACTTCAAGGATCAAACCGGTACGCACAACGGCGAGTGGACCGAGGGCCTGCGTGAACTTGCCTGAAGCCGGAGCAGCAATCAATGCGCCAAGCATGATGAATGCGGTGGTTGCACCAGCTTTCAGTGCTGTGAAGCCCAAGCCATTTTGAAGATAGATCGGCAGGGTCAAGATCATGCCGAATTCACCAAACATGATGCACAAGCCGATGAGGTTGCCCCAGGCAAAGGATCGAATTTTGAACAGGGTGAGGTCAAGGGTGACCACTTGCTTCTCGGCGGCCCGGCTGGCTTCAATGCGAATAAACAGGAAGAGGGCTAGTAACGACAAAGCAAAGGCGATCGGAACGGGCGAGATGGCTTCAATGGGCCAACTGAAGGGGCCAATGGCAATGTCTGAGCCCCGGGGTGCCCACCAGCCATAGTTTTGTCCTTCGATGAGACCAAAAATCAAGGCGCCAAGGCCGAAAGATGACAGCAAGACTCCGGGGAGGTCAAGGCCAGGCTTAGAGACACTGTCCTTGCTCTCGGGCGCCAAGAACAGTGCGCCGGTGATGGACACGATGGCGATGGGAACGTTGATCAAAAATGCCCAACGCCACGAGTAGGAACTCGTGAGGAATCCACCAAGCAGCGGACCAAGGGCAGCCACGGTACCGACGGTGGCACCCCAGATGGCAAAGGCGATGGCTCGGTCTTTTCCACGGAACATGGTGTTGAGCAGAGATAGCGATGACGTGATCATCATCGCGCCACCCACACCTTGCAAGGCGCGTCCAGCGATGATGACTTCACCGGTTTGTGCTGTTGCAGCGATGACACTGGCAAGAACGAAGATCAACACACCCGTGACGAAAATCAATCGACGACCGATGGAGTCGCCTAGCTTGCCTACCGAAATCAGCAGCGAGGCAAATACGAGTGCATAGATGGAGTTAATCCATTGGATATCCGTGGGAACGAGCTTCAGGTCCGCAGTGATCTGAGGAATAGCAACGTTGACGATGGTCGCGTCAATCATCACCATCGTCACGCCCATGCTGATGAACCCCAAGGCGAACCAGTAGGCGCGTGGCGCCTTTTGGTTATCTTCGGTGCTCGTCGAGCTCGCGGGGGAGGTATCCATGGAGATCCTTAATTCGAAGGGGTGATATCAGATTAGTTGATCGGTCCCCAATTAGGGCATTAGACGCGAATGACCCAACCGTCAGAGGCACGTCCTACGATCGGGTCATGCCTTCTGATCAACCCACTTCGGCTCGCACGAGCAATCTGGCTGCCCTCGTCGTTGACTGGGGTGGCGTGCTCACCAACAACTTGGATGAATCCATGGCCGAGATCATGGCCGGTAGTGGCGTCGACATGTCCTACTTTTCGCAAATTCTCGGCGATTGGCTTGGGCCAAATGTGGAGCAGGAAGCGCACGTCAATCCATTGCATGCACTCGAACGCGGCGAGATGTTGGTCCCGCACTTTGAGGAACAGCTCGCTGCTGAACTTGCGCACCGACAAGGCAGTCCGGTTAACCATGTCGGTCTCTTACAGCGCATGTTTGACGCCATTGAGCATGCCCCGCAAATGAATGCCCTCGTCCTGCGTGCGCGCCACATGGGGATTGCCACCGCGTTGTTGTCCAATTCCTGGGGCAATGATTACCCCAGGGATGGCTGGGACGACATGTTTGACGTGGTCGTGATCAGTGGTGAAGTCGGGATGCGTAAGCCCGATGCAGAAATCTTTCATCACACCTTGTCGCAATTAGGCGTAGCTCCGCAGCTCTCAGTGTTTGTTGACGACATCAAACTCAACGTGAATGCGGCCGTTAGCGTGGGCATGGTGGGAATCCATCACACGGACTACGACGTTACGGCCATGGAGCTTGATGCACTATTTGATCTTCCCTTGAGCGAGCACGCCTAATGCGCATGTTCATTCCGCTGTCGCCAGCGCACGTCCAGGAGTTGGTGGCCATTGGCCAGCTAGCCGGACCGCTCGAAGGCGTCATTCCCAATGAAGCCTTTGCCCGGTGGATAGAAAGCGATGATCCTGAGGACATGGAATTCGCGGCGCTGTCGCGTGCGGGAGACCTGGCCTTGCTTTTGGCTGAAACGAACCAGCGCGTTATTGCGGTCATTGATGTTGATGTAGATGTGGATGGGCTGGAGATCAGCGATGAGCCGGCGGGCACAGCCTTTCTTGCGAAAGTGTCGTCAGGCCAGGTCGCAGCGCTACATGTTGATGATGCCCTGAACAAAACAGTCATCGCTGATGCACGGAAGGCACTGGCTAGCGATGATGATTCCGGCGAAGCCGAATTAGCAGCGGTTGACGACTGCGATTTGCTGTGGTTTGACGCCCTTGAGCTGGCCGATGTGGCGGCCAGCCTTAGCTAGCCTTGAGCTGGCCGATGTGGCGGCCAGTCTTAGCTAGCCTTGTGCTGGCTTACCACCGCGCGTGCGATTACGGGAGCGCTGGGGACGGTCAGACTTTTGTCGAGCCGGCGCCGGTGCTGAACTCTTTGATTGCGATCGAGCCGAAGTTGACGGCTTGGATCGTTGCGGGGCACTTTGCTTCGGCTTGCGACCCGTTTCGCCGAGGTCTTCAAGTTCTTCTGCACCCAGTCCAGCACGCGTGCGCTGAGCACTGGGTAGTTTGCCAGTGGCGTCAGTGGGAATCCCCAGTCCCGTGTACACGTGCTCGGATGATGAGTACGTCTCAATCGGATCAGGGAAGGCCAAGCCGAGTTCCTTGTTGATCAGCTGCCAGCGTGGAATGTCGTCCCAGTCAACGAAACTAATAGCCACACCGCTTGCACCAGCTCGTCCGGTCCGCCCAATGCGGTGGACATAAATCTTGGCATCTTCAGGGCATTGGTAATTGATCACATGGGTGACGTCTTGGACATCAATTCCACGGGCCGCCACGTCAGTGGCCACCAAGACATCAACCTTGCCGCTTCGGAAAGCGCGAAGTGCTTGCTCTCGTGCACCTTGACCGAGGTCACCATGAACAGCGCCGGCGGCAAATCCGCGTTCGGTGAGATCGTCGGCCACTTTCTGCGCTGTGCGCTTGGTGCGGCAGAAGATCATGCTCAGACCGCGACCTTCAGCTTGCAAAATTCTGGCAACAAGCTCGACCTTGTCCAATGCATGTGCTCGCCACACATGTTGTTCGATGCTCAACACTGTTGCACCGGCATCATCGGGGTCGGTAGCGCGAATGTGGGTGGGTTGGGTCATGTAACGACGGGCCAGATTGATGATTTGGCCCGGCATCGTGGCGCTGAAGAGCATGGTTTGACGCCTGGCGTTGGTCAGCGAGACCAGGTGCTCCACATCTGGCAGGAATCCCAAGTCCAACATCTCATCAGCTTCATCGAGGACCAAAATCTTTACATCGGACAAATCAAGGTGTCGTTGTTTGGCCAAGTCGATGAGGCGACCAGGAGTACCAATCACCACGTCAACACCGGAACTGAGCGCTGCGACCTGTGGCTCGTAGGCGCGACCACCATAAACAGCGAGCACGCGCACATTGCGACGCGCTCCAGCAAGTTCTAAGTCCTTAGCCACCTGAACGCACAATTCACGCGTGGGCACGATAACTAGTGCTTGCGGCTTGGTGGTTTGGCCACCACCTGCATCGGCAGGGGCGGTGATGCGCTGCAACAGGGGAATTCCGAAACCAAGGGTCTTACCTGTTCCAGTCTTGGCCTGGCCGATCAGATCGGTTCCAGCCAATGCCAAGGGCAAGGTTTGCTCTTGAATGGGGAACGCCTCAATGATGCCGGCGGCCTCTAAGGCGTCCGCGGTGGCATCAAGCACACCAAGTTCACGAAAAGTTGTCATAACGAGCCTTCTTCCACAATCGTCGTGGGCGCGACAAGGGTGAAAAGGATCGTCAAGTGTGAGAAACAAACAATCAACGGCCAGGCAGCGCCCGCATATCAAGTGGTCTGAGTCTAGCCGTTAGGTGTTTGCACCCTGCCGACTGCGTTCGTGGCATGGTTAAGGCATGGCAACTGATTCACATGGTGACTTTGCGGCTGACCCCCAGCGCCAGGCAGTGATCGACCTTCTTGGCGTTCTCGCCTATGGCGAATTAGCTCCCGACCTGGGCGACAAGGCCGAAATCGCTCAGTTAGCAGCAGCGGAACTGCGCCACTTTGAACTCCTGCGCGAGCGGTTGAAGCAGATGGGCATTGATGTGGCCGATGCGATGGAGCCGTTCGTTCGCGCCGTGGGAATTTTCCACGAAAGCACGGCACCGGCGGATTGGCTAGAAGGAGTAGTCAAGGCGTATGTAGGCAATGGCATCGCCGTTGACTTCTATCGCGAGGTGAGCGTGTTGGTCGATGAGTCCACTCGCGAGCTCGTTCTGGAAGTGTTAAGCGATACCGGTCAAGCTGAGTTCGCTGTGGATCGCGTGCGCCGAGCCATTGCAGCCGACCCGATTGTTGCTGGCCGATTGGCATTGTGGGGCAGGCGCATCGTGGGTGAAGCGCTCGCGCAAGCTCAGCAGGTGATTTCTCGTCGACCCGCGCTGGCAGATCTGATGCTCGGTGGCAGTGGTTTTGACGTAGTAGCCGTGAGCGAGGTTTTTAATCGCATCACAGCGCAACACACACGCCGAATGGCTGCACTCGGTCTAGCGGCTTAAGCAAGATCTGTTGGCTAGGCGTTGCCAAAGCCAACTTTGCGCACGGTGGGCTCGCCAATTTCAACGTAAGCCAATGCGCTGACGGGAACCACCACGCGGCGACCCTTTTCGTCGCTGAGAGACAGGGTGCCGCCCGCCTTAATGGCTGCAGAAACCGCCTCGGATACCTCGTCAGGGGACTGGGTGCTCTCGAGTACTAATTCGCGTCCGCTGTTTTGGACACCAATCTTGATTTCCACGAGATGCTCTCCTTAGTCGTTGATGAGGTGGTGGGGTAACTCTAGTCAGTTCCTTGTCGAAGTGCCTCGAGGGAAATCAGAAATACCTCGCCAGGCCAATGATGCAGCCAAGGCTTGGGCTTGTTCGCGAGGGATGGTGGGGCCGTCGGCGAGCCAGGCCCGCGCTGAGGTTTGAGCCAAGCCAATCAGGCCAAATCCCAAAAGCAGAGCTTGTGAGGCTTCTAATCCAGTCTCGTCGGCAATGACTTCACCGACGAGAACTGCACAGCGACTATTGGCATCATCAATGAGCGAGCGCACGGCGCGCTCTTGCGTTAAATCTGATTCAAAGACCAGCCGAGATGCCCCGTCGGGATCGTCAACGAAGGCAAAGTAGGCGGCGATGATGGCGCGCACTCGATCGTGGTTTACCTGAGTGGAATTAAGGGCCGTATCAATAGCAGCAATCAAGCTCAGGCAGCTGTCTTCCAGTAGAGCCAGGTACAAATCCAACTTGCCCGGAAAGTGTTGATACAAAACAGGCTTGCTGACCCCTGCCTGTTCAGCGATGTCGTCCATCGACGCGGCGTGGTAACCCGATTGAACAAAGACGCCACGGGCGACGTCAAGCAGTTGAGCTCGTCGTTGTGAGCGCGGTAGGCGCACGCCACGCGTTGTTGCACCGGTGGGGGATGACATGGTGGCCAGCCTAGTGATTTGACCGTGTGAATCGGGCGGTTCACCCATTCGGCCTAGTCCAAACGGATGAGTAGACGGTCCAATCGGGTCATGCCTGCTAGTCGTCCCTAGCGGAAAATTGAAGGGTGAATGCACCCATTGATCTTGTTGAGGCGCTGCGCCAGGTTGTTGGCGTTGCTGCAGCCAAGATCATTGATGATCCGCAGGGTGTCGGAACATTGCAGTTGGCGCTTACTGATGAGGCCGACGAGATCAGTGTTGCCATGGAAGTCAACAAGGTTCTGCGTGAACGCTTTGGATTAGGTGTTGATCCTGATCGAGTAGAAGTCATTGACGATGTGGCCCCAGAAGACCTGCGTCTTGATGACCGAGAAGAGATTGCTCGACGCGAAGCCGAGTTCCGCAATCTAGCTTTCCGCGCCGAAACTCCAGTTGATTCTGGCTACGCACTTCCGCGCTATCGGGATCGACCCGAGACGCTGTTACCCCCTGTGGTCGCACTTCCTGACATCGCTGCGCAGGCGGCACCGCGCGTGAAGATCCTTAGTCCAACCGTTACGCGTAACGCGCGTAAGCGATTGTCGATTCGTCGATTGCAGTTGGTTTCTTCGCTCGACGGCGTCACCACCACCGTGACGTTGGGGATGGGCCCCAACGTTTATGTGGGTCGAGCTACCGCAGCGTTGGATTCTGTTGCCGTTCACCGCGCCGTTGCCGAGTCCACTCTTGCCGCCGTACGTGGCTATCTAGCCGACAGCGGGACCGTTGAGCTCGAATGCATTGAAGTCGCGCCGGTGGAATCGGAGCAGGTGGCCCTTGTCGTTGTTCGGCTGCGGGAGGGTGGAACGATGTATCGCCTCACCGGCGCCAGTGTGGTCCGCGAGGATGCGCGGCAAGCCGTCATTCGAGCCACTTTGGACGCGGTAAATAGGCGCGTGGAAGCCATCATGGAAAAGGGGCGTGAGCAGGCGTAATGACGATCATTAATAACGCTCGTTCCCTGGAAGTTGTGGGTGCGCCGGCCATCGATCCTGCAGTTCTGGAGGATGCGCGCACCTTAGGCATCGCTCCCAACTCGGTCTTGGCCACTGAGGTTCTTGATGGCGGTCGGGGTCGTCGAACCTGGCGCGTCAGGACTGCTTCAGCAGACTTCGTCCTGCGCCGCCGCCAGTTCCTTGGTGATGAAGACGTGGCAACAACAGTTGCTGAGCATTCATGGTCAACCTGTCACCGAGGTAGTTTCTGGTATGGAGCCGTTGATGACGCGCGCGGATTATTTGGCAACGATCAAAGGACATAGCGAAATTCCGCAATGGGTTCGCGCGGTGTTGGACCTGGATGAGCTGGATGTGATCGCTCACCAACTGGGCCGGATCAGTTCCGCGCAGCCGATGGTCCTGATTCATGGAGATCCGGTTCCTGGAAATATCGTGAGTACGCCAACGGGTGTGAAGTTTGTTGACTTCGAATACGCCGGTGCCGGAAATGCCTGGTACGAGGTGGGTCACGCGGTAGCGGCGCTGAACCTTTCGCACGAGGAGATCATCGAGTTTTCCTGCCACTACGCCGACGTGGCCGCCGCACCGGCGATTGAGGGTTGGTCCTATCTGGCAGCCCAAGCCTGGGCTGTGTGGGTGGCCATGGCCAAAGACCCGGGCGCACATTCGCCCAGGTGGCAAGAATGGGCTCAAGTGGCGACTCAACGCCTGCTCGACGCCCGTGCCGGTGGAGACTTCGAGCGCGTTCTCGCCGAACTGGGCTAGCAAAATACGGCTCAGGCGTGCCGTGCGTGCCTCGGGCAGTGAATCGGCATAAAGTGAGGGTCTGACTCACTTCCCCGAGGATGTGCCTGTGATGCGTTTTGATGACGTCACCAATATCTACCCCGGCCAGACGCGGCCGGCGCTGGACGATGTCTCGCTGGAGATTGAAAAAGGCGAGTTTGTCTTCTTGGTAGGAACCTCTGGGTCCGGAAAGTCGACCTTCTTGAAGCTCGTCCTTCGCGAGGAAAAAACCTCCGATGGTCGCATTCATGTCCTGGGTAAAGACCTCTCACGCTTAAGTCAGTGGAAGATCCCCGTCCTTCGGCGCCAGGTGGGAACGGTATTCCAAGACTTCCGCTTGCTTCCTAATAAGACGGTCGCGGAGAACGTCGCCTTTGCACTGGAAGTCATCGGTCGCCCCGAGAACCAGATCGCCAAGGTCGTTCCGGAGGTGCTTGAACTCGTGGGCTTGGCAGGCAAGGAAGATCGCCGCCCCGACGAACTCTCTGGTGGCGAGCAACAGCGCGTGGCCATCGCTCGCGCATTCGTGAATAAGCCGATGCTGTTGATTGCCGACGAGCCCACCGGAAACCTTGACCCCAACACCAGTGTGGGAATTATGAAGTTGCTTGATCGAATTAATCGCACAGGCACCACCGTCATCATGGCTACTCACGACGCGGCCATCGTTGACCAGATGCGTAAGCGTGTGATTGAACTCGATGGCGGACATCTAGTTCGTGACCAATCCCGTGGCGTCTACGGCTATGCCCGTTGATCTGAACTGTCCCAACAACTCGTAAGGAACTCATGCGCGCCCAATTTGTAGTCTCTGAGGTGGCCATCGGCCTTCGCCGAAACCTCACGATGACCATCGCTGTGGTTGTTACCGTGGCGATTTCTTTGGCGTTGTTTGGCGCCGGGTTGTTGATGCGCGCTCAGGTCAGCACGATGAAGGACTTTTGGTACGACAAAGTTGAGGTATCAGTTTTCTTGTGTAGCGATCAAAGCGATGCTTCGCCTTGCATTGATCCCACTAGCGGTCGCGCCCAAAACATCACTACAGCTCAGCGCTCACAATTGGGCAAGGACCTGAAGTCGTTGCCACAGGTCGAGACCGTCTTTTACGAAAGCAAGCAAGAAGCATTCACACGCTTTAAGGAGCAGTTCAAGGATTCGGCTATCGCCAACAACGTGACAGCTGATGCATTGCCTGAGTCCTATCGAATCAAGCTGAAGGACCCAACGCAGTACGCCATCGTGGCCAGCGCCATTGAGGGCCGTCCTGGCGTGGAGCAAGTGCAGGATCAACGCGCGCTGCTGGATCGGTTCTTTAAGTTGCTTAATGGGCTACAAGTTTTTGCGCTCGTGATCGCGTGTTTCCAACTCTTGGCCGCTGCATTGTTGATCTGGAACACGATTCGCGTGGCAGCGTTTAGTCGTCGTCGCGAAACCGGAATCATGCGACTGGTGGGCGCATCAAGCTTCTATATCCAGTTGCCGTTCTTGCTTGAAGGAGCACTAGCTGGGCTCGTAGGAGCGGTTATCGCTTCAATAGGACTGGTTGCGGTGAAGTATTTCTTTGTCGATCAGCGGTTGGCCGAGAGCTTTAAGTTCACCACCTTCATTGGCTGGGGCTCTGTCTTCACTGTTGTTCCGATCCTGATCCTCCTGGGTGCCGGCTTGTCAGCTTTGGTGTCCTTCCTCACGCTGCGGAAGTATTTGCGCGTCTACTGGCCAAGGAACAGGGCCGCAAACTCATCGCCTCAAACAAAAAGGCTCGCTATGAGTACGCCATTGAGGACACCTTTGAGGCCGGCATGATGTTGACGGGCACTGAAGTCAAATCTTTGCGAGCCGGACGCGCATCGCTCATTGATGGTTACGCCGCGATCAAGGATGGCGAAGTCTGGTTGCACGGTGTTCATATCGCGGAATACACCGAAGGCACCTGGAACAACCACGAACCTCGACGCCCCCGCAAACTGCTGTTGCACGGCCACGAGATTGACAAGTTGATTCAAAAGACCAAGGAAAATGGCTTCACGATTGTGCCGCTGTCCCTGTACTTCAAGGACGGCAAAGCCAAGGTAGAAATTGGTGTGGCGCGAGGTAAGAAGATTCATGACAAGCGTCAGGCCTTGGCTGAACGTCAGGCTACGCGAGAAACTGCTCGTGCTATTAGTGATGCGCGAAAGAGCAACCCGCGCGCCTGAGAGTCATCCCTAGATTCACCGTGATCGTGCGCGCGAAGGAGATGTCTGACGCGTGGCGTACCATGGGTACATAACTAAACAGGGGGGTGAACGGTTTCGACTTCGGATGTCGATTCAGAGGAAGCGGGCCGAGGAATTCGGTACTGATCTCGTGAACCATGTGCCGTAAACCAATAAGTGCCGATAACACGCGCACTGGCTTCGCACTCGCCGCCTAGGCGAGAGCTCTAAGTAAGCCCGTCAGCCCGAGAGTGCTTCCGGCTCGGAATCTGGCGTCGCTAGGAAGCTCAACTTCACCGCTGGGTCACGCAGTGGTGAGGGACATCAAACAGTGACTGAGCCTGTCGACGACTTGCCTGTGTGATCGTCGGGGCTAAGAAAAGCGCAGCAGGCTGCGCCCGGAGAAGCTCTGCTCCGGTACCGAAGGACCCGGGTTCGATTCCCGGCACCTCCACCAAAAACGCTTTGCCCATGTTCGGGCAAGGCGCTTTTTTCGTGTGGAGTTAACCGTTGGGGGGTGAGACGATAGAGCAATGTTGCTTGGGTCACGTGTAGCGCTCATTACTGGCGGAACTCGCGGAATCGGTCTCGCCGCCGCGCGAGGCATTGCCGAAGCGGGCGCGACTGTCATCTTGCTGGGAGTCGACCGCGACAGGGCGGTAACCGCCGCCGAAGGATTGCAGGCCGATGGGCACGATGCGATCGGAATTGTCTGCGATGTCTCAGATCCCGGTGCGGTTTATGCGTTGCCCGACCTACTTGGCCCCTTGGCGGCTGTCGACATCCTCGTCAACAGCGCTGGTGTGATGGCCGAGCGCATGTCAAAGACGCTGCGTACGTCGCCCGAGGAGTGGCGCCGGGTGATGTCGGTGAACCTCGACGGCTCGTTCTACGCCACCAGCGCTTTCGTTCCGGGCATGGTCGAGCGTCGTTGGGGTCGTGTGATCAATGTGTCGGCATGTCTAGGTCGACTTACTGGTCCTGGAACAGGGGGAGGGTTGGCGCCCTATCGAGTGTCGAAGGCCGCCATGAATGCGATGACGCGCAACCTCAATTCTGAATTGCGTAGTGGCGCAGGCGGAGTCCTGGTTGACGCCATGTGTCCAAATCACTGCCGCACCGACATGGGTGGGCCCAATGCACCGCGATCGGCCGAACAAGGGGCCGACACCATCGTGTGGCTTGCCACTCGGCCCGACGATTCGCCTACAGGTTTGCTATGGGAAGACCGAGAGGTCGTGCCGTGGTAGGGCGGCGGAACTAGGCGGTTCAGTTTTTATCAGCAATCCGCCGAAGTCAGTGCCCCTGTGTGGCGTTAAGGATTTTCAAGGTGTTGGCGCTAGCGTCCAAGAGTGATGAATCCCAAGGTGGCCGCGCGAGCCACAGCCATCTTGTTGGCGTTCGTGGTTGTTTTCAATCTGACTCTTCTCCTCGGCGCACCCTGGGGTGATTACACCCAAGGTGGCAAGGATCCCGGCGTCCTTGGAACCCCTGGTCGATTTGGCGCGCTCGGTACAGCAATCTTCTTCGCTGTTCTCGCCTTGGCGATGCTGGCCCGCGCTGGCGAAGGCCCCCTTCGCAACTGGCTACCCAAGGTCCGCACTGTCTTTGCGTGGTTCACGACCCTTTACTTGGCCTTGAACAGCTTCCTCAATGTCTTCACCGGTCCAGTCGCTGAGCGCACGATTTTTGGACCCATTTCAACATTGACCTTTGTTTTCGCGGTCATCACGATGATCACTACCCGACGGGGCTATCGCCTGATTGGTTGATTCCCTTAGACTGTGCGAAATTGTCACGGCCAGTCAGGGAGTTCTCGTGGGTTTAGGTCCAGTTGACGTCATCATTATCGGATTTCCAGGTAACAAGTTCACCGGTCAGATCGCTCCGGCGATCCTGGAGCTGGTGGAGAACAGGACCATTCGCATCATTGACTTGCTCTTTGTGAGCAAGGATTCCGATGGAGTGGTGACCACATTTGAAATCGCCGACCTTGACCCCGAGATCGGTCCTAGCTTCTTGGCCGTAGAGGTTTCTCAGCCCGGTGCGCTGGACTTTGAGGACGCTGAGGAAATCAGTGAAGATCTGCCCGCAAACAGTTCGGCGCTCCTCGTCGCTTTTGAAAACACCTGGGCGGCTCGCTTTACCGATGCCAT
Source organism: Actinomycetota bacterium (assembly GCA_026392555.1). Lineage (GTDB taxonomy): Bacteria > Actinomycetota > Actinomycetes > UBA12327 > UBA12327 > AcAMD-2. The sequence continues at coordinate 1,897 of JAPLBW010000034.1, read as the reverse complement.
TCGCGCGGCCGATGCAGTCGTCATTGACCAGATTCGCATTCCCGCTAATGCCGTCGAAGAATTGCTTTCCTAGTCTAAAGATCCTTCTCTGAAAGGTTGTTGTCATGGGTTTAATCCGAGTTGCAGCACGAACCGCAGTGATTTCAGGAACGGCCACCGCCGTGTCCGGTCGAGTCGCACAACGTCAAGCGCTTCAGTACAACGAAAAGGTCCAGGCCCAACAAGCCGCAGCACCTGCAGCACCTGCAGCCCCCGCAGCAGCTCCGGCCGCCGACGACTCCATGGCGAAGTTGCAACAGTTGGCTGAGCTTCATGGCCAGGGCGTCTTGTCCGACGAAGAGTTCACCGCCGCGAAGGCCAAAGTTCTCGGCATCTGACAAGCGCAGTGCCAAGCAGTAGTAGGTGTGGCACACTTTCCGTACCCTTAATTCCCGTTTCACTACGCACGTGGTTTCCCGGAGGAATGCTGTGAAGATTTTGATCCTTGGTTGTGGCCAGGCTGGTCTGAAAGTTGCCGAGCAGGCAAAGGCAAAGGGCTGGGAAGTCATCGGTACCACGACGACCGAGGGTCGCGTCGCCGAAATCGAAGCAGTGTGCGACAAGGCTGTTGTTGTCCTGGGTTCAGATCGCGAAGGCGTGAAGGCAGCCGCTGAGGGAGTAGACGCCATCGTCGTTTCGGTGAGCCCGTCAGCCGTTCGCTCGGCGAAGAAGGAAGACCGCGGACCTATTTACAAAGAGGTACTCGTTGAGTCTGGTTTGAGTGCCTCGGCCGCACACGATCGCGTGATCTTCATGTCCTCAATTTCGGTTTATGGCGATGGAACACAAGAGCCGGGTCAGTTCCTGACCGAAGCAACCCCTCGTGCCATTAACGACGAGCCATCGACCATCTTCTTCTCAGCTGGCGAAGATGCAGCAATGCAAGCCGCCCACGGCACCGTCTTGCGCCTGCCCGATATCTACAGCGCGGACAGTGACTTTGGCGAGCGCGTGCAACTGGCCCACGAATACATGGGCGGATCTACCCCCTTTGACCGCGCGGACGCCTATCACCCCATTCACGTGGAAGATGTCGCGCGAGCTGTGATCCACATTTTGGAAAATGACGTGGAAGGTCGATACAACGTCGTTCCTGATGGCGTCGTACCTGCACCGACCGTGGGTGACTTCTGGGACAAGATCGCGGACAAGACCGGCCAAGAAAAGCTGGAATTCCGCGGCGAGATCCGCACGCCCGTGCAGCAATCAACCTCAGAGAAGTTCCGCGCAACTGGATTTGAGTTCAAGCACCAAATCAGCGAAGTCGTTTAGGTTAGTTAGTTTTCGTTAGTTTTCGCCTCACAAATAGGGGGTGGCGCTGCAGTGTGTTTAGGTGACTGGTCCGCACCCTTCAGGCCACAGCGTCTCCGGCCACACGCCAGCAGGCCACGCATCAATCTTGGCGATGCCTTGAGGGAGTGTGGCGCCTTCGAGGTTCGCACCGAACAGGTTCGCACCGAACAGGTTCGCACCGAACAGGTTCGCACGGATTAGGACTGCACCACTTAGGTTCGCACCACTTAGGTTCGCACCACTCAGGTTCGCATCGGTCAGTTGCGCACTGACCAGGTCCGCACGCCTCAGGTCCGCACGCCTCAGGTTCGCATCGGTCAGGTTCGCACCGATCAGGACCGCCGCACCGCTCAGGTTCGCATCGGACAGGTTCGCATCGGTCAGGTTCGCACCGCTGAGGTTCGCCTCATACAGGTTCGCGTGATTCATGTCCGCGCCGCTCAGGTCTGCCTCGCTCAGGTCCCTGCCAGCAAGTTGCCCACCGTTCAGGTCAATGCTCGAGTCCACAATTCCCTCTCAATGTCCGATGCACACAATCAGGCCAGCGTTTAGGTGACTGGTCCGT
>JAPLBW010000098.1 GCA_026392555.1 Actinomycetota bacterium | reverse complement strand
GGAGCGCGAACCCGAAGCCAATTTGGAAGTTCGCGCATCGTGGACCCCCAACGGCTTGACCGCCCCCACGACGATGGGTGGACACCTGAGCGCGTGGCTGGACCTGCTCGCCACTGCCGCGGGTCTGGAAAACCTGCCCCCAGGCGTGGCCTCGATCCCTTCGCAGCCTCGCCGCACGTAATTTCCGGCGCCCTCTTGCGCTGCCAAATCCCTGCCTGATCAGGGTAAAGAATCTGTCCCCTTCAGCCGATAACTCACAGGTAACCGTTATCCCGCTGGGCTAAGGAGACTTGTGAGCGCGCTCACCGAACGTGGCGTTTTACCCACTCAACGCTTGGGTCAATTCACCGCACTTGTTGTGGTTAATCGACCTGCGGTTCGTGGTGCCCTCGTTCGACGACTTCACGCCCTGGGTGCCCGTGAAGTATTTGAAACCACTTCCATCGCGCAAGCTCGCACCTACGCTCAACTCAACGGCCCCGGCGATCTGGTCATTGCCGACTCGACCGTGATTGATGGAAGTGGCGTCGCACTCGTTACGGAATTGCGTCGAGCAGGTTGGTCACGCGCTGTGGTGTTGGGACCAAGCGATGATGCTGCCGCGGTTCGCACAGCTCTAGCCGCTGGCGTTCATGGATTTGTCGTGACACAAGCTGAACGTGTTGCCCCTCGCCCACTGACCGGACCTGTCACGATCGTCACCTCAAATAATTCGCCAGCCACTGGACCGGAATCGCTGTCCGATCGTGAAATTGAAGTCCTGTGTCAAGTCGCTGATGGACGTAGCAATCGCGACGTCGCCGAATCTCTTGGCTTGTCAGCGCTGACCGTGAAGAGTCACCTGGCACGCATTGCTCGCAAGCTCGGCACTGGCGATCGCGCCGAGATGGTGGTTATGGCCCTTCGGGCCGGCCTAATCGACTAGTTGCTTTACGCCTAGATAAACACGTTGTCATCAAGAGTTCAGATATTTCCCCCTTGCTCCACAGACATTTCCCGTAGTTTTTCAGTACATCCTCGGTAACAAGCCGAGCACAAGAAAAACCGCTCTCTCGCGGGGAAATGACACCTCATGAAAAATCTCTTCAAGAAATCATCACCGGTGGCGTGGTTTTTGCTCGGCGTTCTCATTGCCGGTGGAACCGGTACCGCCTACGCCGCTAACGGCGGAACCTTCAGGTTGGGGCAGTCAAACTCAGCCACCGCAACGACCAAGCTAACCAACACCAAGGGCACCGCGCTCAAAGTCATCTCGAAGGCTGGCACGCCGCCCATCAACGTCGGTACCAACTCCACCAAGGTCCCCAACTTCAACGCCGACAAGCTGGACGGCCTGAGTTCTGCTTCATTTGTGAGGGGCAAGATTTATTTCGCTGAGGTCAATGCCGATGCAACGCTGCATCGTGGATCAGCCGGGGTCACTACCGAGCGTGCCGGCATTTTTGGTGGTGGCTACCAAGTTAATTTCCCACAAAACATTAGCTCATGTTTTGGACAAGTGAGTATTGGTTACATCTCGGATATTACCCCTACCCCAGCTTTCATTATCGGCCAGTCTCAGCGGAATAACGGTACGCCGCTCAACTATGCCGTGTATGTGAACGTTCAGGACACAACTGGAGCACCCCAAGATGCTAAATTCACGTTGATGGTGTCTTGTCTGTAGTTGACTAGTCTGAGAAGTAGTGACCAGTGCCCGTCTCCCACGCGGAGGCGGGCACTGGGTTTGTGCCTAGACACTTGTTCGATCCAGCGTATTTATTGTCAAAGCTGACTAATTTTGCCTCATTATTCGTAATCTAAAAGTACAAAAGAGTCAGGCCACCACACAACTACTCATTAGCAGGGGAAGAAAACTCATGAAAAATCTTTTCAAGAAATCATCACCGGTAGCGTGGTTTTTGCTCGGCATTCTCGTCGCCGGTGGAACCGGCACCGCCTATGCCGCCAACGGCGGAACCTTCAGGTTGGGGCAGTCAAACTCAGCCACCGCAACGACCAAGCTGACCAACACCAAGGGCACCGCGCTCAAAGTCATCTCAAAAGCCGGAACACCGCCCATCAACGTCGGTACCAACTCCACCAAGGTCCCCTACTTCAACGCCGACAAGCTGGACGGCAAGGACTCCAGCCAGTTCCAGACAAAGATCACTCCACTTACCTTTACCGCTCTAACACCAGCGACCGGATGGGTGGGCAACTGCTACGCGGGGGCGCCTGGAGTTGCGAAATCTGCTGATGGCGTCGTTCGCTTCCGCGGGGATATTTGTGCATTCGACACTTCCGTGGACCCGGCGTCAAACGTGATATTCACCCTCCCTGCACAGTTTCGACCCACCGAATACGAGTACCTGATCACCGGGTTGTGTAATCCCGACGGTGTTGGACCGAGGATCGGCCGAATCGTCATCGGCCCCGGTGGCGTCGTGTCCGTTGAAGATGACTGGCAAGACACCGGGGTTCCAAAGGCCAGTACTTGCTTCATCTCGTTGAGTGGCCTGACCTACGCCTTGCCTTACTAAGCTCAGGGCAGCGTTTAGTTCCAGCTAGCACCCCCGTGCCCGTCTCCCCTGCGGAGGCGGGCACTGGGTTTGTGCCTGTGTCTCAGCGATAGACTCAAACCCTCATGACCACCGCTTCTGGAAGTACCCACAAGCCCCTTGAGGGCCTCAAAGTCGTTGACGCCGCAACCTTGTTCGCCGGCCCGCTCGCAGGCACGATCCTGGGTGACTTCGGCGCCGAAGTGATCAAGGTTGAACACCCCGCCAAGGGTGACCCGGCTCGCACCCACGGCCCGAGCAAAGACGGCATCTCCCTGTGGTGGGCGATGCTGGGACGCAACAAGCGCACCGTGACCTTGAACATGGGCAAGCCCGAAGGCGCTGAAGTCGCCAAGCAGCTGCTGGCCGAAGCCGATGTCTTCATCGAAAACTTCCGCCCCGGCACCATTGAGCGTTGGGGCTTGGGACCCGAGGTTTTGCATGCAATCAACCCGCGCTTGGTCATCGCGCGCGTGACTGGCTTTGGGCAGTTCGGTCCTTACTCTTCGCGCCCAGGCTTTGGCACGTTGGCCGAATCGATGTCCGGCTTTGCCTCAATCACCGGTTGGCCTGATGGACCCCCGACGTTGCCGCCGTTTGGTTTGGCCGACGGAATTTCTGCGTTGACCTGTTCGCAGGCGATCATGACCGCGCTGTATGAGCGCGATAAGCCCAATGGTTCGGGCAAGGGTCAGGTCATTGACTTGGCCATCATTGAACCCATCGTGACCATCCTTGGCCCCCAGCCCACGATCTACGACCAAACCGGCGTGATTCAAGGCCGCACTGGCAACCGCTCGGTTAACAACGCCCCGCGCAACACGTACAAGTCCCGCGATGACAAGTGGATTGCGATCTCGACTTCAGCCCAATCCATCGCCGAGCGCGTACTGACACTGGTTGGCCACCCAGAAGTATTAGATGAGCCGTGG
>JAPLBW010000120.1:4391-8941 GCA_026392555.1 Actinomycetota bacterium | reverse complement strand
TCTTACTGTCCTTCGAGTCATCAGCGTCGCCGCCATCTTTTTCGACCTCTTCTTTGACCGTCTCAACCGTGACCGTCAAATAGTCAGCAACGATTTCAGCAAGTTCGGGGTCTTCTAAGTCCTCGGGATCAAGGTCTGGCAAATCTAGGGCGCCAGCCTTGGGCGCTGCCTTACCGCTGGCCTTAGCCGTTGCCTTGCTGGCAGATGTTGTCTTTTTCGCTAGTGCGGCCTTTTTAGCCGGTGCTGCTTTCTTCGCCACAGCCTTCTTTACCGGGACTGCCTTTTTAGCAGGAGCCTTCTTGGCAACAGCCTTTTTCGCCACAGCCTTTTTTGCGGGGGCGGCCTTTTTTGGGGGTGCGGCCTTTTTCTTCACAGCCTTCTTGGCGGGAGCGGCCTTCTTTACGGGGGCCTTCTTCGCAGCTGCCTTCTTTACGGGTGCAGCTTTCTTAGCCACGGCCTTATTAGGAGCAGCCTTCTTGGCGACAGCCTTCTTCTTGCCTGCAGGCACGGGGAACCTTTCAATCAGGAGGCCACTTGCTGGCCAAATAGAACAGGTGCCGCGCAAGTTCTACGCGACTACCTTGGTTAACAGTGTCCCACAGTGCTTTGTTCCGCGCAGGGGGGCGTACACCCCTGCATCAGTGGGCGACTTATTCGTCAGACTTAACGGCAAGAACAGGGCACGAAGCATCCAAGAGGACCTGCTGAGCGATGCTGCCCAAGAGCAATTTGCCCACCGGGCTACGTCGGCGCATACCAATGACGATGAAGTCTGCGTTGACCTCGTCGGCCACCTCGATCAGGTCCACAGCCGGCTCATTACCACGCACGAGCTGACGCACTTCGTGCTCAATACCTAAGGCCGACAAGCGAGCGCCAATGTCGGCCAATTCGCTTTCGTAGGCCATGGCCTCTTCGGCCGGCATAGCCGCGCCACCCTTATTGGAGTTGACCACGATGAGCTTGGTCGAGCGCACTTGCGCTTCCTCGGCAGCCCGACGCAAAGCGGCGCGACCTTCGGGGGTGACGACATAACCAACAACGATTGACATCCGAACTTCTCCTGCTCATCTGGTCTGTTAGTGCCAACCTAGCCCAGATTGGCCTGGATAGCGGGCCAACAGGGGGTGGCGATGGCCAGAAGGTGCCTAGCCAACACAATTAGTCCACTATCGGGTAACCCACAGGCGACAACGCCGTGAACCTGACCTAACTATTGCGCGAAAGGGACGTGGAAAAAGATGAAGATCGTTGTCTTCGGAGCCGGCGGCAAAGTTGGACGATTAGTTGTTCCCCTCCTGGTGGATTCAGGTCACGACGTCACAGGGGTTATCCACGGCGAACACTCAGCCGCCGGGGTGACTGAAGCCGGTGCCACTGCGGTCATCATTGACCTTGAAGGCGACGTTGGACCAGTTAGCGACGTGCTACAGGGCGCAGACACCGTGCTGTGGACCGCTGGTGCGGACTTCATGACCGGCCCTGAGCACTCCGACCGCCTCGACCGCGACGGCAACCTGCGCGCGATTGCCGCTGGCGCTGAAGCCGGAGTGAAGTGGTGGATTCAGGTCAGCAGCTTGTTCGCCGACCGCATTGAGTTGGCTCCCCCGATGTTGGCGCACTTCCTTGGCAACAAGGTCGCCGCTGACGATGGAGCGCGTGTCAGTGGAATGAACTACACCGTCGTGCGCCCCGGTGGATTGCTCGAAGACCCAGGGGTTGGGACCGTGGACATCGTGGCCGAAGGCATGGCCAACGCTCGCGTGACCCGGGCCGATGTTGCCGACGTCATCTCGGTGCTGATCAACAACGAACTTGCGGTCAACACTTCCTTTGACCTCGGTAGCGGCAGCACTGCACCAGAAGCGGCCCTGCGCGCCCTCTAGTTCGACGCGATTAATTGGGCCGTGGCAGGTCGCACTTTCACGGCGAGGCGTGATCCCAGTCGGATCGGGCCACCAGCAATCAAGAATGGGCCCTGTCCATCCACGCTGAATTCGCCGGTCCACGAGGTCGTTAGGCGCACAGTGCGTGAGCGATCGGTCAGGTAGGTGTGTCGCACGGTGGTGTTGGGGTACCTGCCACCCGGGCTGGCGGTCACCAAGGATTGGCCATCGCCAAATCTCCAGCGCCACTGCGCGCTCGCTGTGATGCGCACGCGATAACCGCTCAAGGTGCGATAAATGGGCCCTACCTCTGTCGGTTCATTCGCAGCAAAGATGGCTGGCAGCTGGTTGATAACTCGGGTGCGCACGCGGCAAGAGTTCAATAAATGAGTCGCGGGCAGTCCGAGCGATGTCATCGGGACTGCGCAGCACCTCCCCTGGCCCCATGCAGATCGTTCCCACCACCGAGAACCACGGATCTGGCGGTCGGCGCAGCAAGATTTGATAGCGAATTTGACCTACGGGGCAACCGAAGGTCACCCCAGCGCACAAGGTATCGATCGCGGCATCAAGGCAGTCGGGTCGTCGGCGCCATTCGCAATCCACACAGTTCACTGCACCGTTGCGAATTGTTGGATCACCGCTGAAGTCTCCAGGGAGCAGGATTGATCCGCGTCCCACAATCGCGCCAAGGTCTTGGTTGCCGCCAATATCGGGAACAGCGGCGATAGCTGTGCGCGCGGAAAAGATCGTTGCGGGATCCGCGCCCAACGACATCGCTTTAACGCGCCACGGGTTGGCCTTGCCCACGCGAACGTTTGGTTTGACCACATTGACAAACACCACTGCCCGCGCGCGATCACTGCTTCGTTGCACCACAACTTCAGCCGTTGACCCACGCGTGCCCAAGGATGTGACGCGGGTTGATTGCGCCACCCACCCTTGCGGACCTATACGAGCTTCGACCCCACTGCGAGCAACGGTGGCGATCATGCGCGCATTGGGCATCCCCGATCGCGGTTTAACCCACGTGGCCGTTGATATGTCCGCACGCGTGGAGCGAGCAACGGGCTGAGCCAGAGTCACCGAGTGCTGGGCGCTTACTGGGCGCGCAACAGGTGCAAAAGACCCCCGCCCTGAAGCATCTACCCACCCCTGGAAAACCGTGAGAGCCCCTACGAGCAGCCCGAGGCCAACCGCGCGAGCCCCCCCCCCAACTGGCCTTCGCGCACTGAAAAACCCTTGATCCCCCGTCATAGTTTGACAGTGTAATGTCCGATTTGCCCGAATTACAGACCCTGGGGATAAACCGTTAACGGGGCCGGGGCCGGCACCATCGTGATCCACTGTGAACAGTCCCCCCTCATCGACCGGCCGCATGGGTGTGATTCAACCTAGGCGCGTGTCATAGCCTCGGCTAACAATTCGCGCACCTGCTCCGGTCGTACCGCTGCTCGCATGATTTGTTTGAACAATTCCGCCAAGCGATAGTCGGCGTTGTCCTCGAACGCGAGGTCTAAACAAATGTTGGCGCGTGCACCATCGCCTTCCACCCACCAAGCAATCGCCGCCATAGTCGCGGGCGCTGCGCGATACCCATCGGGTGCAACGGTGATGAGGTGACTGAAGAAACTGCGCAGTCGTTCTTCGTTGTCTGCGTTTTCACACAGTGCGCCTGCGATCACCGCATCACGAATCCCCACATCAGCAAACGCCATCAATGCCTGCGCGCACTGGCCAGTCGAAGGAGCAGGCTTACTTCCCCACGCCAAGATTTGCTCGGCATCAAGATTGGCACCATTGGCCAGTTCGTCCAACAGGGCTTGGATCTGGGTCTGAGCCTGCGGGTTGAGGGCGAACTGGTCAGCAACGTCGCGGCGGCCCAACAACGGACTGCTACCCCCACGCACCGCTAACTCCACACCAATGGCACCGGGATCCACCACGTCGTAGGGGATCCCCTCGGGTGAGCAACAGCTCGGGTCAGCGCATACCAGCGAGACATAACACCCATCGGCCACGATCAGCGCATCCATGACGTCGATGTCCTCATTGGCCAGGACTGTTTTGACTCGCTCAATCAAGGGCTGCTGCTGAGCTTGAACCTGCAACTGGCTGCCCTGCGTAGCAAAGACAGCAATGACTGCCGACGTCGCGCCACTGGTGGCCATGGCCGTGTGTACTGATGGCCAGTCCACGACTTCGACATCGTCGCTGTCGTCGATCAGGTCAAGGCGAATCACTAAGACCTGCCGTCGACGCCCGCGAGCGGTATCGGCGAGCAAGCTAATAACCAAACTGTTGCCGGGATAAAAACCCAGCGAGTGCGGGATCGCATCAAGGACATCACGCGGACTAGTCAGCGTGATGACAGCGGGAACTTCAACAGATTCTGCAGACATTCCGTCACAGTGAGGCCACGATCAGACCCACGGAACTGGCTCGGGGCTAGCTGGGGATGGGTGGGCGTGTGGAAATCAACCCTCGTGGTCGAACCGCACCAACCGGTCCGCCGAATCAAACAGTGCAGAGGTCGTCAAGCGAGCCACAATCACCGACGACAGCGTTGCGGCTGCCAACAACATGTACATCACGACGATTTGATAGCGAATCGCATCAAAAGGCGAGACGCCAGCCAAAATCAAGCCGGTCATCGCTCCAGGC
>JAPLBW010000120.1:3570-4347 GCA_026392555.1 Actinomycetota bacterium | reverse complement strand
GATCGCATCAAAAGGAGAGACTCCAGCCAAAATTAAGCCGGTCATTGCTCCCGGTAGCGCGATCAAACCCACCACTTTGGTCGTATCAATGGCCGGAATCAACGCGGTACGCACCCCCTCGCGCAGGTAGGGAGCAAAAGCGGCTGCACCGGTCATCCCTAGTGACAATCGCGCCTCAATGGCTGGCCGCTGTTCGACCGCAGTCTTGGCAATGGCACGCATAGTGAGCGCAGTGGCAGACATAGCAGCGCTGACCACCATGCCACCGACGGGAACGACGACGATGGGTTCGGCTTTCACCACCTTCAGAGCCAACAAAATTCCCACAGCCGCCCATACGAGGTCTCTGGCAACACCCAATCGTTGATACAGCGCCAAACTCGCTGCCAGCAGGACTAAGACAACAGAGGCCGCAACGCCAGCCCAATCCGGGATCTGCGCAGTGGTGTTCACAAGAGATACCGCACTTGCTCAGGCGACCCGCGCTCCACTAAGCGACCTTTTTCTAAAACCAGAACAAAATCAGCGACCCCTTGAACGCGATCTAGGTCGTGACTGACCAGGACCACGGTCAGCCCCGATGCAGCAAGGGTTCGAATCACGAGGTCAACCGCTGATGCCGATGCATCATCGAGTGAGCTGGTGGGCTCATCGAGCAACAACACTTCCGGATTCACCGTGAGGGCGCGTGCAAGGGCTAGCCGCTGGCGCTCGCCACCCGACATGGTCGCTGTTACCCGATCAAGGTCACCATCAGTCAAGGCAACCTGTCCCAGC
>JAPLBW010000120.1:0-3563 GCA_026392555.1 Actinomycetota bacterium | reverse complement strand
GGTCCCCGTCAGCCAAGGCGACCTGCCCCAGCAGTTCTAAGGCACGATCTTGAGTCAACTCCGGGGCCGCTACACGCAACTCCCCTAAGACCGTGTTCGCGAGCATCACCGGTGTCTGCGCAACCAAGCTCACGCGTTTGCGCAATTGATGCACGTTTACCGAATCAATCGGCTCACCTTTGAATCGAATGGATCCAGAGGTGGGATCTTCGAGACGGTTGAGCAACCGCAACATGGTTGATTTGCCGGCACCACTATCGCCGATGATGGCCGTGACTGCGCCAGCATGAATATGGTCCGAAACGCCATCCAAGATTCGTCGCCCATCGCGTTCAAGGACCACGGATTCAAAGGAAAAGGCTTCACTCATGCACGTAGCATCGCACGTTTGGCTTATGTACCGAGGGCTTTTTCCATCTACGAGTCGCTCGACGCCTTTTCTAAGGTGCGCTTGGACGCACCCAGGATCACGCGAACAATTAAACCGATAAAGACTAGGTCAAGGATGACTTGTGCACTAGCCAACAGCCGGCCAAGGTCGCTTGTCGGGGTGATGTCACCAAAGCCCACGGTGCCAAACGTGACGACGGTGAAGTACAGGCTGCCGATGCGCGTGAGGGGCTCAGAAAAGTTCCCCGGATCACTGGCGCTCAGTGATAGATAGAGCCCAGCAAACAACACCAGAAATAGCGCTAATGCAAACGCTAAGACTTCGATAGCGCGCAGTTCAGGAATATCGGCTGTTCGAATGCGCTTGACCTGCCAACCCAAGACCACCACGAAGAGTGCGATGCCCACGATCAGTTGAACCCACGTGCCAAGGTCAGATGCCGTGAAGTCGGGAATGATGAAGTACACGGCAAGGACAGCAGCAAAGAATGCCAGGGCGCGCAGAGTCGACAGTGCGAGTTGGCGTCGCAGTTCCCTGGGCTCTAATTCAGCAATCGCTCGAGGACTCACTTGATCACCTCCGGTTGGCGGGAAAGTGATTAACTGCAGCCAGAGGTGCTTCCGCAGCCTTCGCAGGCGTAGCACGAACCCGATGGGCGCATCTTGATGCCACAGGTGAAGCACATCGGAGCATCCGAGGCCTTACCGGTGATGCGTTCCATCAATTCGGCTGACGAGTGCACTTCGCCGATTGGTACTGGCTTGATCTCGACGACCGGAGCCGACTGTGACATCGACTGAACCTCTACATCGGCCATCCCGGTTTCGGCAGCGGTCTCAAGTTCGGTAGCCGTGTACACACCGGTCTCGAGTTGACGCGTGCGCTCATCAGCTGAGTAAATGCCCAACGCTGAACGAGCATCGAAGCTCAAGAAGTCCAAGGCCAAGCGACGGAAGATGTAGTCCATCACCGACTGCGCCATGCGGATGTCAGCATCGTCGGTCAAACCGGCGGGCTCAAAACGCATGTTCAAGAACTTGTCGATGTAGGCCTCGAGCGGAACGCCGTATTGCAGCCCGATGGAGATCGCGATCGAGTAGGCATCCATCACACCAGCAAGCGTGGAACCCTGCTTGCTCATCTTGATGAAGACTTCACCCAACGAACCATCGTCGTAAGCACCAGCGGTCATGTAACCCTCAGCGCCACCAACGGTGAACGAGACGGTGCGTGAGGCACGTGACTTCGGCAGACGACGACGTGTGGGACGTGACTCGACAACAATCGTTTCGGTTTCGACAACAGCCGGCTTGGCCTTGCCATCCGAGAGCGGCTGACCGACCTTGCAGTTGTCGCGGTAGATCGCCAAGGCCTTAATGCCCAGCTTCCAGGACTCAAAGTAGATCTCTTCGACTTCTTCGAGAGTGGCTGATTCAGGCATGTTGACGGTCTTGGAGATCGCGCCGGAGATGAACGGCTGAACCGCGGCCATCATGCGCACGTGACCCATCGCTGAGATTGAACGCTCGCCCATGGCGCAGTCAAAGATCGAGTAGTGCTCGGTCTTTAGGCCAGGAGCATCCACGACGTGACCGTTCTCGCCGATGTATTCAATGATGGCTTCAACGGTTTCTGCGGTGTAGCCCAATCGGTTGAGTGCACGCGGGATGGTCTGGTTGACGATCTGCATCGAGCCGCCGCCCACGAGCTTTTTGAACTTGACCAACGAGAAGTCAGGCTCAATGCCGGTGGTGTCGCAGTCCATCATGAAGCCGATGGTTCCGGTCGGGGCCAGCACCGAAGCCTGGGCGTTACGCCAGCCGTTCTTTGCGCCGATCTCGTTACCCAACTCCCAGTTCTTGGCAGCCAACTGCAAAACGTCGGTGTCGAGAGTGGACGAAGGACGCACTGTGTCGGTGGCCGCAGCGTGCTTACGCATCACGCGCTGGTGGGCTGCGGCGTTACGTGCATAGCCTTCGTAAGGACCAACCACGCCGGCAAGTTCAGCTGAACGCTTGTAAGCGGTACCGGTCATCAACGAGGTGATGGAAGCCGCGAATGCGCGACCAGCATCAGAGTCATAAGCCAATCCGGTCGCCATCAACAAGGCGCCGAGGTTGGCGTAACCAATACCGAGCTGGCGGAACTTGCGGGTGGTGTCGCCAATGGCTTCGGTTGGGAAGTCAGCAAAGCAGATGGAGATGTCCATCGCGGTGATGATGAATTCCACAGCCTTGGCGAAGGTGGCCGAGTCAAAGGTGTCGTCGTCCTTGAGGAACTTCAGCAAGTTCAACGAGGCCAGGTTGCAGGACGAGTTGTCCAGGCTCATGTACTCCGAGCAGGGGTTGGATGCGGTGATCCGGCCTGATTCAGGGTTGGTGTGCCAGTCGTTGATGGTGCCGTCGTACTGAATACCTGGGTCAGCACACGCCCATGCGGCTTCACACAGCTTCTTAAACAGTGAACGAGCATCAACGGTTTCAATGACTTCGCCGGTTGAGCGAGCCTTGAGGCCAAACTCGGCCCCCTCTTCAACCGCATGCATGAACTCGTCGTTGACGCGCACAGAGTTGTTGGCGTTTTGGTACTGGACGCTGACGATGTCGCGGCCGCCGAGGTCCATGTCAAAACCGGCGTCGCGCAGGGCACGAATCTTGTTTTCTTCACGAGCCTTGGTCTCAATGAATTCTTCGATGTCGGGGTGGTCGATGTCGAGGACGACCATCTTGGCTGCACGGCGAGTGGCACCACCGGACTTGATGGTTCCAGCCGAGGCGTCAGCGCCACGCATGAAGGACACCGGACCCGAGGCCGTGCCACCCGAATGCAGGAGTTCCTTGCTCGAGCGAATGCGCGAGAGGTTCAATCCAGCGCCGGAGCCACCCTTAAAGATCAAGCCTTCTTCGCGGTACCAGTTCAAGATGGAATCCATGGTGTCGTCCACGGCCAAGATGAAGCAGGCGCTGACCTGCTGCTTGGAGGTGGTGCCCACGTTGAACCAGACCGGGGAGTTGAACGAGAAGACCTGGTTGAGCAGCATCCACGTCATTTCGTGCTCAAAGATTTCGGCATCAACTTCGGTGGCGAAGTAGCCGTGGTCGCGGCCGGCCTTGGTGTAGGTCAACACGACGCGGTCGATGAGCTGGCGCAGGCCGGTCTCACGCTGTTCGGT
>JAPLBW010000213.1 GCA_026392555.1 Actinomycetota bacterium | reverse complement strand
TCCAACTCCACCGCCCTAGCCATTGCAGCGTTGGCCACCGTGGGTGAAACCGGTGCCGTTGATCAAGGTGTGGAATACCTGCGTTCCATTCAGCTCGCCAACGGCGCACTCCCCTGGTTCAAGGGAGGAGACGCTGACGCATCGTCGTCAGCCTTGGCAGCAGCCGCTCTCACCACGGCTGGCCAATCGATCAACTCGTTTGCCAATGGGGGCGCATCACTACGCGACGGTTTGAACCAGTTTCAAATTGGCTGCGACGGCGCATCAGCACAACAAGGTGGATTTCGTTACCTGACCTCTGATGAGTTATTTGCTACTGACTTCGCATCGGTGCAAGCATTGCTAGGAATCAGCGATAGAGCAGTCCCCGTGGTTCCTTCATCTATCGATAGCGCGGAACAAACGTTCACCTGCCCGACAACGGATCCGATCAGTAATGCCGATCGCGTGTCGGCCGCTGCTGCTCATGTTGTGAGTCGACTTGAAGCCGGTGGTGGAACGATTGAATCGGCGTACACACCCGGAACCGTGGACTGGACGAACACGCGGTTTGCGGTCTTGTCGCTTGCGGCTTCTGGTCATGGCCGTGATGCGATAGCCACCGCTATTGATGCGCTAGTTGGATCGGTAGCTGAAACCACCGTTGACAACGATGGCAACGACAGGCCTGGCGTGCTGGCTGAGTTGATCTTGGCAAATGAAGCGGGCAAGTCCGCCTTGCAGCCTCTGGCAACCTCCACTGGCTTAGATAGCCAAGCACTCTTTGAACGCCTTGAGGCAACCTTGACTGCTGGTGGCGAGGCCTACAGCGGCTCACCCGAGGCCGTTCAAGACGGCAGGACCGCCGTCCAAAAGCAGACTCTGGCGGAATCTGGTCCGAGTCCGAGCATTCAGGCCAATGCGCGAATTGCCGTGCTGCTGCTGTTCGCTGGTTGTGCCCTGCTCGCACTGTCCCGTCGGCGTGCCACTGCATGACGAAAGCCGCTCGCATCGCAGCATTGATCGTGGCAATCGCCGTTGCCTCGATCAGTTGTGCTGTGCCGGCACAAGCGTCATCGTCCTACCGCTACTGGTCGTACTGGAAGAGCGTTGATTCAACGTGGCAGTTTGCCAACGAAGGTGCTGGCACTTACCGGCCAAAAGATGGCAGCGTGCAGGGCTGGCGCTTTGCCATCTCCGAAGGTGCCAACTCCTCCACGCGACCGCCGCGGTCAAACCTGACCTTTGATAAAATCTGTCAGGGGGTGCAGGCCGAACCTGGTCAGCGACGGGTTGGGCTAGTTATTGATTACGGAACGACCACGGATGCACCCAAGGGTGAGAAACCACCGGCACTGATCTCACAGTGTGTTGTCATCGCGGATGGCCAGACCAGCATTCAGGTGATGAGTGCCGCCAAACTCGCGTTTCGCGCATCAGCCACAGGTTTTATCTGCGGAATCAGCGGCTACCCCCGTAATGATTGCGGAGTCGCCATCGCTACCCCAGTGAACAAGCCCAATGGCAACAGTGCATCCGCACAGGAAAACATCGTTATTGGCCCAGATGCTGCCACGCCAGCGGTGAGCAGTGCAGCCGGTCAACCGCGGTCGACCTCTGCGGCTGATAAACTAGCGCCTCCCCCGCCAACAACGGCTGTTTCACCCCAGCAGCAACAACCTGCTTCCGATTCGGTGACCAATGCAGCGGCACCATCAAATGCAGACCAATCAACAGGTCCGTGGGCTTCGATTCTGGCTGTTCTGATCATCGCGATGCTCGGCGCCTTGGCCTTTAAGCGAGGTCGTCGATGAATCCACGACTGTTACACGCCGGCGCGTGGTGGATGTGGGCCTTGGGTCTGGCGGCTGCCGCATCGCGGACCACTAATCCATTAATCCTTGGGCTGATCATCGCGATCACCGGTCTCGTTGTGTCCTCGCGTGCCGAAAAGGCTCCGTGGGCGCGGGCATACTCCTCGGCGCTGATCTTGGGCGCCATCGTGTTGGGCGTTCGGGTGCTGTTTGGACTGTTCTTCGGCTTGGCCCTGGGTGATCATCAACTTTTCGTCCTCCCCGAAGCTCCGCTGCCAAGTTGGGCCCAAGGAATTCGCATCGGCGGAAGTATCACCAGTGAACAGTTGCTCCTTGCCTTCTTTGACGGCTTGCGTTTGGCCACGATCATCGTGTGCATCGGTGCGGCCAACGCATTGAGCAGTCCGTTGCGCTTGCTGAAATCGGTACCCGGTGCAATTTATGAACTCGGCGTAGCCATCGTGGTCGCCATGAGTTTGGTTCCCACCCTCATCGCTGACATCACACGCGTTCGAGAAGCACGACGACTTCGAGGACGAACAACCGCGGGCGCGCGCGGATTCCTCGGATTAGTCACCCCAGTGCTCGAAGGGTCTTTGCGTCGCTCGCTTGACGTTGCCGCCGCTATGGATTCGCGAGGGTACGGACGCATCGACGCCGTTCCCCTCCGCACGCGACGTGGCACTCAAGGCCTTCTTGTCGTTGGCTTGATGTCACTGGTGGTGGGCATGTATTTGTTCCTCGCTGGAACAGGCAGCTCGTGGATTGGACCAGCGGCGTTGGTCATCGGCCTCATTGCCGGTGTTGCGGGACTGATCACCACCGGCCGACGCACCTCGCGCTCGCGCTATCGCCCCGATCCCTGGCTGTGGCCCGAATGGTCGGTCACGGTGGGTGGATGGTCAGCAGCCGCAACGATCTGGTGGCAGATGTCCCACAACGCAGCAGCCCTCGAGCCATCCCTGACTCCCCTGCAATGGCCGGGCCTTCCGGCGTTGGCGCTCATCGGGTTAGCCATCGCCACCATCACCGCTCTTGCCACGCCACCCCTTCCATCCGACGAAACTTCCTCGCGCATTCCACCTGAATTGCTATCAGCGGAGGTTTCAGCATGATTCACCTCAATGA
>JAPLBW010000131.1:1943-4156 GCA_026392555.1 Actinomycetota bacterium | reverse complement strand
TGCTCAGCGCCGTGGGCCGAGGTAGAACGCCGGGTCCAACTGATCCAACCGTAGATGCCGAGGGCGATGTAGACGCCCTGGAGGAGGCTGTCGGCATAGAGGCCGTATGCGTAGAAGAGCACGATGTACGCCGTCACTTGAACAATACCGACGGGCCAGGCGCGGACGTCTTCCTTTGCGGTGAGCCACACGCACCAGACCCCGGCGACGAACCCGATCACTTCGAGCCAGGTCACGGGGACACCGGCAACGACGGCTGCTTCGGTCAGAAGCAAATCAGGGATTGCGTCACTCATGATTCACATCCCTCCAATAAGCGCACATCGCACTGACCCCCCCCATTAAGCCATGTGGTTAACACGGGAGCGCGCTGGGTGTTGGTGTGCGTGTCGCGGGGCGGGCGAGGCGGTACTCTGATCCCGTGAATCTTCCCCTGATTGACCTTGCTGGCCGACCTGCTGTGCAACAGCCGACCTGGCCTGACCCCTTGGCTCTTGAAGCCGCTCGTCAAGAACTTTCTGCCCTTCCTCCGCTGGTGTTCGCGGGCGAGTGCGATTTATTGACTGAGCGTATGGCTGCTGCTGCACGCGGAGAAGCCTTTGTGTTGCAAGGTGGCGACTGCGCTGAGGTGTTTGCTGAGACGAACGCCGATGCGATTCGCGCCAAGATCAAGACGTTGCTGCAGATGGCTGTGGTGTTGACCTACGGAGCTCAAATGCCCGTGGTCAAGGTTGGTCGCATGGCCGGACAATTTGGTAAGCCGCGCAGTAGTGGCGACGAAACAGTCGATGGTGTGAGCCTGCCGTCGTACCGCGGCGATGCGGTTAATGGTTTGGAGTTCACCGAGGCTGCGCGTCGACCCGATCCAGAGCGATTGGTTGAGGCCTACCACCGCGCGTCAGCAACCTTGAACTTGATGCGTGCGTTCACCCAAGGTGGGTACGCCGACCTGCGTCAGGTGCACGAGTGGAATAAGGACTTCGTGCGCGAGAGCACCGCTGGTGAGCGCTACGAACAAATCGCCCAAGACATTGAAAAGGCCCTGGCTTTCATGCGCGCATGTGGCATCGACGGCGAATCTTTCCGTCGCGTTGAGTTCTACTCCGGCCACGAGGCCTTGCTGCTGGACTACGAATTGCCTTTGACGCGTATTGATTCGCGTACCGAGCGCATTTACGACGTTTCGGCGCACTTCTTGTGGGTGGGCGAGCGTACGCGTCAGCTTGATGGTGCCCATGTGGAGTTTGCTTCGAAGATTCACAACCCCATTGGGGTGAAGTTGGGGCCGACCACCACACCAGAGCAAGCCGCTGAGTTGGTTGAGCGCCTTGACCCCAACGGTGTGCCCGGTCGCCTGAGCTTGATCACCCGCATGGGTGCGGGCAAGGTTCGCGACTTGCTTCCTGCCTTGGTGGAAAAGGTTTCCACGACTGGTCACGACGTCGTGTGGATCTGCGATCCGATGCACGGCAACACCATCGAGGCTGCTGGTGGTCAAAAGACCCGACGCTTCGATGATGTCGTCGACGAAGTGCGCGGTTACTTTGAGGTGCACCGTGGCTTGGGCTCACACCCAGGCGGCATGCACATTGAACTCACTGGTGATGACGTGACCGAATGCACCGGTGGTGCCGAGGGCTTGAAGGATCACGATCTGGGTTCGCGCTACGAGACGGCGTGTGATCCTCGGTTGAATCGTCAGCAGGCGTTGGAACTGTCGTTCCTTGCTGCTGAAATGCTCGCGCCTGTTTCTTAAGTGCGGCTACATCTCCAGTCGTTGAATAGCGGCGTCTTCGGCATGCCGCGGCCCAAGTTCAACCAGGTACATCGCAGCCAGCACGCAGGTTGCACCAATGACAATGCGCACGGTGATGGGTTCGTCGATAAACAACACCGCAAATAATGTGGCAAATACTGGTTCCATGGTCATCACCACTGCTGCTCTCGTAGGGCTGATCACTGACTGCGCCCAGGTTTGAACGAAGAAGGCGATGGCCGTGGCAAAGATGGCCAAGAAGATGACGGCCAGCCAGTTCGACTTACTGTGCGGCAGTTCGAAGCCGTCCAAGCACCCCAAGGCTGAACACACCACGCTGACTACACCCAGTTGGATCACGGCCAAGCCGTATGCGCTTTCTCGAGTGGCCCAGCGTCCAAGGTTGACGATGTGCAAGGCGAAGGCGATGGCCCCAAACAAGGTGAGGATCTCGCCG
>JAPLBW010000131.1:0-1915 GCA_026392555.1 Actinomycetota bacterium | reverse complement strand
GGCCAACGACGGCCAAGGCCACTCCCACCCAGGTCAGTGGCTCAATAGCTCTACGCATCAGCACCCAAGCAGCGATGGGCGTAAAGACCACGAACAAGCCAGTGATGAAGGCTGAGATTGTCGGGGTTGTCCGCGCGAGTCCAAAAGTTTGGAGTAGGAAGCCCGCGGTTAAGAACAATCCCAGCATCAGTCCATGACCGCGTTGTTCCTTGGTCAATTTGGATAGAGCCCGCGGGCGAATAACAAACATCAACACCGCTGCGATACCAAAGCGCAGTCCAAGAAAATCAGTGATGGGGACTTCGCGAGTAACTTGTTGAACCACAACGAAAGTGGATCCCCATATGACGGTGACTACCAAAAGTGCGCCTTGGGCTCGCAGCGCGGAGCCAGCGGTGGTGGCAGTCATGAACTAGAAGACATCAACCACGATGGTCGAGCCCTTGGGCCGCGAACTTCCAGCTCCTGGAACTTGCTGCACCACGATGTTGCCCCCGCCGGGGATGTTGGTGCGCACGCTGATCTTGAAACCTGCTGCGCTGAGGATGCTGGTGGCCTGCGTCAAGGTCTTGCTCACGATGTTGGGCACAGCGACCAGCGGTGGACCGTTGGAGACCACGAGTGTGATCGTGCTGTCCCGAGCTGCTGTTCCAGCGGAGGGGCTTTGGCTGATGACTACGCCTTTGGCAACGGATTCGGAGTACTGCAAAGTCACTGCCGGTTTGAAGCCTGCCTTTGATACGGCACTTTGGGCTGCGCTCGATGTTTGACCGGTGACGGTGGGGACCTTCAAAATCTCTGGCCCCTTAGAGACGGTGAGATTTACCACGGTGTCGCGCTTGACGCTGCTACCAGCCTTGGGCGAGGTGCTGACAACCAGTCCTTTGCCCACGGTGCTGTTGTAGGCCTGCGTGGTGGTGCCGACGGTGAGGTTGCTGCCGGTGATCGCTGCCTCTGCGTCGGTAACAGTTCGTTTGGCCAAGTTCGGAATGGTGTAGCGCTCAGGTCCCTTGGACAGCGTCAAGGTCACCGCCGACTTTTCATCGGCCTGCTCACCCGCAACTGGATCGCTGGCGATGACTTTGCCTGCGGCCACAGTCTCGCTAAATGAATCGTCAGCAAACTCTGTAGTGAAGGCAACCTTGGAGAGTGCGGCTTTGGCTTGTAGTTCGGTTAATCCGACGACTTTAGGAACTACAACCTGCGGGGTGCGACCTAGTGCCCATGCCCCAGCGCCGGCAGCCACGGCAAGTGTGATCACGAGCAGGAAAGCGATCAAACCCTTGCGTGATCGCTGCCGAACAGCTGGCTCGGCGGGCATGGGATTGGCCAGGACGCCGGTTTTGTAACGCTCCGGTTCGTTCGGTGCAGCAGCTGGGCTGGGCGAAGAGGTAGCCGGTGTAGAGGTAACCGGCGAATCTGTGGAGACAATCAAGGTGTCATGGAAGGTCGGCTCAGCGATGAAACCACCGACCGCGGCGATGGTCGGCAACCCCAGACGCTTTCGCGTAGCCCGAACAGCCGCAAGAAATCCTTGAGCATCGCTGTAGCGGACGCTGGGATCACGATTGGTGGCGCCGGCAACCAATGCGTCCATTGCCGCGGGTGAGCCGGGAATCAATTGCGACGGCGCCGGGACATCTTCATTCACGTGACGCACAGCAACGATGGCTGGTGTGTCACCGTCGTAAGGCGGTTTGCCGGTCAGCATTTCAAAAAGTAAAACACCTGCGCTGTACACATCGCTACGTTCGTTGCCGGTGCCACCTTGGACTTGTTCGGGGGCTAGGTAGGCCACCGTGCCAATCACCACGCCGCGAGTGGCTTGCGTCGCGCCAGAGACTGCCCGCGCCAAACCAAAGTCGGCAACCTTGATACGGCCATCAGATGTAATCAGGATGTTTTCTGGCTTAAC
>JAPLBW010000109.1:531-3687 GCA_026392555.1 Actinomycetota bacterium | reverse complement strand
GGCTTATCGCCAGGCCGATGTGACCACCGAGCGCCCGACGGTGATCTTTGCTTACACCGTTAAGGGCTGGGGATTGCCAAGCGCTGGTAACCCACGCAACCACTCGGCACTGATGAGCACTGAGCAAGTCAATGAAATGCGGGCCCGAACACAGCTGACGATGGCCACTGAATGGGACCGCATTCCCGAGGACACCGCCGCTGGTCGTTGGTGCAATGAGCGCGCCCAACATTTGGAACGTCCGCGCCCCGATGGTCACTTGTCTATTGCCGTTCCCGAGCGCGTAGAGACGCGTTCACCGAGCAAGCCCATTTCCACGCAGGAGGGCTTCGGTCGAATTGTCACCAGCCTGTCCCGCGATGAGGCAGTGGCCAAGTACTTGGTGACCACTGCACCCGACGTGGCAACGTCCACCAACTTGGCTGGTTTTATCAACCGAGTGGGCGTGTACTCACCCGATGAAATTCGTGACTGGAACGAAGACGACCCCATGCTCAAGTGGAGTCAGCATCCGCAAGGCCAGCACATTGAGCTCGGCATCTCCGAGATGAACCTGTTCTTGTTGCTGGGTCAACTGGGATTGTCCTGGGACTTGTCGAATCAGCCACTGTTGCCCATCGGCACCGTCTATGACCCGTTTGTTTGCCGTGGTCTGGATGCCTTTATCTACGGCACCTATTCCGGCTCGCGATTCATCATCGCTGGAACCCCGGCCGGTGTGACGCTGGCTCCTGAAGGCGGCGCGCACCAGTCCACTATCACGGCATCCATCGGGATGGAACTTCCTGGCGTGACCTTCATCGAGCCTGGTTACTTGGGCGCTCTTGACTGGTTGCTGTGTGACAGTTTGCAGCGCATTGCGTCGGGTGAAACCGATTCGTCGGCTTACTTCCGCCTGTCCACTCGCCCGCTGGATCAAGCACCCTTTGAGGCAGCTCGCGAGCGGTTGGGCGACAAGGTCTTGCGTCGTCAAGTTCTGGCGGGCGGCTACCGATTGCACGATGCGCTCGCTGCTCGTCCGGACCTGCGTGACTCGGGTGCTCCTGTGGTGCACTTGGCCGTTAGTGGCGCTGTGATTCCGGAAGCGTTGGCCGCAGCAGCCGAGTTGGCTGACGAAGGCGTGGCAGCGCATGTGGTTGATGTGACGTCACTGGATCGCTTGTACTCGGCATGGCGTAGTGGATTGGCCGCTGGTGTGCGTACGGCATCGGTGCCGGCCTACCCGCTCATCTTGCGCGAGATCTTCCCGGAGAAGGCTCCTGTGGTGACCATCCACGACGCTGCCTCGCATGCCATGGCCTGGATTGGTTCAGCCTTGGGCGTGCCTGCCGTTCCGCTGGGTGTCGACAAGTTTGGTCAATCCGGATCCGTGTCGGAACTGTATGAACTCTTTGACCTGACATCAGGCTCTATCGTGAATGCAGCGTTGGCGGCCCTAGCACTGGAGTAGTCCTGTGACATCACTGAAGGTAATCCGACTCTCGGCTTTGGTGATGGCTCTAGCGTTTGTCATGCATAGCCTCAATGGCTTCTTTATTGAGCGCACATTTTTGGGACTGACGTCCTTTAACGATTATTCGGTCATCTCCAAACTGCAGGACGCGATCGGCTCTGTTCCGTGGAAACTCAGTGGCATCGGCCATTTTGCTACCGCGTTCGCAGTGTTGGTTCTCAGTATTAGTTTGAGTGAGCTGGCCAAAGCCGATGGCTATGGTGGCGCTCGCTTGATGGGACGCCTGGGCATCGTTAGTGCGGTGGGATTCGCAGTCAATGGTGTCGAGAACGGCATCGGGGCTCAAGTCGTCAAACTCCTGCAGGAAAACAATTCTGATGTTGTAGGGATTCAGGCGGCCACGATCGCCTCCTTCTCGATTTTCGAAGCCATCATGAATGCTGTTGCCATCGTGATGTTTGGCGCGTTTTTGATCACCGTCACGATTTGGGGTCGTCGCTTCGGGTATTTCTCTAAGTCACTAGTTATTTGTGGATGGATCGCTGGGATGTCGGGCATCTTGATGGCCTTTGTTTATCTGCCGGCCTATTTGATGTTCTATCTGATCTGGCTCATCTGGTTCTTGATCGTGGTCAAGTCCTCAGGAATGGTCAAAGCGCCGCTGGCCTAGCTGGACTCTCCTAAGGCTGGAGCGAGGAAGCGGGTAGGTCAAACCACCGCAGCGATTCAAAGTCTGCCGATACTCCTGGTAGAGACTGCGTAGTCCCTAAATCCGGTTCGCCATGACTGGCAAAAATTGCTTCCGCTTCGATGAGGTAGGTGGCCAGCGCGGTTTCTGGGGCTCTTTGGGTCGTGGTGGGGTAGACCATCGCTCCGGCGTCGTCGTAATGAACCATCGAGAGTCGCAACGGGGGCTCGATCGTGCCCGCACGGTGGTGCCACAACCCAGAATCTGGATCAAAGGAATAGTCCGGTAAGAGCTTCCAGCCATGTTCAGCCACCATGGATACCGCTTGCACGATGTACTCAAAAACAGTCTCGCTAATGAAGTAGTTGAAGTTGACGCGCACCCACCCTGGCTTGATCCCCTCGCACCCGTGTTCAATCTCGCGTTCAAACTCGTGCGACTTCTCAATATTAATTCCCAGCAAGCGGTGGCCGTACGGTCCAGCACACGAGCAACCACCGCGCGATTGAATGCCAAACAGATCATTGAGTGCAGCAACGACAAAGTTGTGATGCAGGTATCGCCCAGTGGGGGAGCGCATGACGAACGAGACGATGGACAGTCGGTCCGCATCGCGATTGCCCAAGACTTCAATAGATGGGTGCGCGTCCCAGACTTCCGCGGCCCGGCGCAAGTAGTCCTCTTCGTGGGCACGTATGACGTCAGTGCCGACAGCGGCTTTGAGTTGGAAGGCCAAGCCAGCGCGAATAGCTTCTACGATCGCTGGCGTGCCGGCTTCCTCGCGGTGAACCGGGTCGGTCAGGTACAGATGCTCGGAAGGATTGACGTAGGCCACGGTTCCACCACCGACAACAGAGGGAACCGTGTTGGTCAGGAGCGAGCGGCGAATGGCCAAAATGCCAGGCGTGCTGGGGCCCCCGATAAATTTATGGGGCGAGAGGACCACAACGTCCTTGTGATCTGGGGCGCTGAGCGGCTTCATATCAATATCAACGTAGGGCGCAGAAGCTGCGTA
>JAPLBW010000109.1:0-506 GCA_026392555.1 Actinomycetota bacterium | reverse complement strand
GAATTCGTGAAGTAATGAAGAGATCGCATCGGTGTCGGTCACGATCCCAGTGACGTTGCTGGCCGCCGAGAACGATCCGATGAGGAGTGGACGATCGGCGTATCGAACAAGTTCTTCGCGTAGGTGGTTGATGTCAATGTGACCGTCAACATCCTCAGGAATAACGACAACATCAGCGATGGATTCGCGCCAGGGAAGTTCATTGGAGTGATGCTCAAACGGACCGATGAAAACCACAGGACGCTCGTTCGCTGGAATGTGATCAGACAGGTGGTACTTAGTGTCCAAGTCAGCAGGAAGGCGCAGATTCATCACCGAAACAAATCGATCGATGGCAGCAGTGGATCCAGAGCCAACGAAAATGATGACGACGTCGTCTTCGCCGCCGAAAGCTTGCGCAACAATGGCGCGCGCATCTTCGCGAAGTCGAGAGGTTTGTAATCCCGTGCCCGACGACTCGGTGTGGGTGTTGGCGTAGCGCGGCAGGACCTCATCGCGGATGAAGT
>JAPLBW010000106.1 GCA_026392555.1 Actinomycetota bacterium | reverse complement strand
GGGACCTTGTGGCCCAAAAAAATCAACGTTTACGCTGGCCCGCTGTGTCTCAACATTGGAAAGGTACAAAAGAGTGAACTGCCCACTCTTGGAACCACCACCAACAACCCACTGCTCAGACCCGACATCCGAGCAGTGCAGCCCACTCAACCCACGGTTAACCCCTACAGTCTGCAATCCGAGTTGGCCACCTGAGAATCCTGGAGCAAGGCTCCCTCGACCCACACCTACTAGTGACCCGCGGGCGCGCTTAGTCTCAATATCAATCGCGCTTCCGCTCTTGGAATCGAAGGCGACAACTGATCGTGAACCCGGTTTCGAGTTAATGAATGTCAGGGCGGCCTTCCCCGCTTTGGAAGAGCCAGTAATCGGCTTAGGAATAGTCGCAACGACGGTCGTGCTGAACCCCGACGTCGATCCACGAAAATCCGGACAAACAAACTCTGTCGTGACAACAGGCTCGGAAACAGCTACCGGTGGCTTGATTCGACCCGGACTTGGCACTGCCAATGCGCTAAAGATGAGGCCAAAAACCAAAAAGCCAACAGCCATCGTCACAGATCTGCGTGGCCCTGGTTCACCCAAGGCGTCCGCTAACCACTCCCGCACCTGTCCTACCAGTGCCCTCATACGTCATCACTACTTTCACGACGTGCAGGTAGGGCCAACACGATCACGACCACTAGCGCAATCGCGGCAATGACCAACCAGCCACCGCGAGCTGGAGACACATAGCGAATCTCAACATTCCCAGCAGACTTGGCCGGTAACACAAATCCCTGCGCCCACCCATTGACCGTTGTTGACTTCAAACGTTTTCCATTAAGTGAGGCATGCCAACCCGAATCAGAACTCTCGGCAAGAATGACCAGTCCGCCCGGCCATTTGGCAGGAACCTTGCCGTTGGCGTTAATCACACCAGCTGGCAAGAGCGACGGCAGTCCCTTGGTCGGCACAAATCGAGCTCGTGCAGTGAGGGAATTGATCTGCCAGAGCACTCCGCTGTTGAGCGAACCGACTCGAGCCAGACCAGGCGCCGCATCTAGCTGTTCAGCAAGTTGTGGTGGCACTGGTGCATTCACGAGGACGAATCGAATGGCGTAATTGGCAAGGCGCTTAATTTCAATCCCGCCGCGACCAGCTGCCAAATCGCTAACAACGACATCAAGGTCTTTGACCTTGCCGCGCAAGGGAGCTACTTCCGCATCGCCGGTATGAGGGGCGGAGCCACGAACCAACGAATAGGCAATGCGACCGGACTGGTCCGCCAAGACCAACGTGCGAGGCTGAGCAGGTCCTTGCGATTGCAGGGCGACGAAAGCAGGAAGGGCTACCTCAGGGCCTTTGCTCACCGGTTGGTCGACCCCGCGCGCGACCCATACAACGCCCGAAGCAATCGGTGCCATCAGCGCCAGGAAGGCCAACGCGCCAGCAAAAACTTGACGTCGCGAAAACCGGGTCGCCGACAAGCGCCGAAATGATCCTTCGTTACCGACTGCTGCTGCGGTGAGTAGTGCTGCAGCTGCCATGAGCAACATCGGGCCGGGCCACGCTGGAACGGGAAGCGAACTCGGCGGCCACACGGTGATCCACGACAGCACGACGGCCGCGACTAAGCAGCCAGCCCCCACGGCCCACAGCCGAATGATGAATTCGCGTCTTGAGCGACGCAGGAGAGCAACCACTGCCGCCGGAATGATCCCGATGGTCACAATCCACCAGGGTGCAGCTGCCCCGCCTGGATTGAGAGCGAATAGGGACCACGCCGGAAGGGCGGGGTCAGCCAGACCAGGTGCAGGTGCTCCGGATTCAAGGAGGAAGTTTTGCGGATGCCGCAGCAACTCAAGTGACCATGGCAGCCACACCACAAGCGGAATCGCACACACGATAACCAAACGCTGACGTTCGTCACGAGTTGTGCTCACCGTAAATGCAGCAACAACAAACAGGACAACCGCGACGAGCCAAACGATCGGGGCAAAACACCCCACCAGCGCGAGAAGTAGTCCAGTCCCCCATGCCGCTCTTGCTCCTGGTGGTGTTGCCCCGAGGCCCACCACATGCGCTGCTGCTCGAATAAGCGGCGGCAGCAGTACCGCCACCACGATGGTGCCAACTCGTCCGGCAGACATGGCGATCGTGACGGCGGGTAGGAGCGCATACGTTGCAGCCGACCAGACGCGCAGGCCTGGCGAACGAACCACTCCACGCAACGACACATACGCACTTGCATAGGCCAGGGGAACAGCCAAAATCACGAGAGCATCGATCAACGCTGACGCGCTGGACAAGAATCCAATGGACGCTGTCGCCATGACGACCAGACTGGGAGGAGCTGGTAAGGACGAACCCACAGAAACGGGGTGCCAACTCGCAGCGAACGCACTCCACCAATCAGCAGCTCCGCCAGGCGCCGGTAACAAGGCGCCTCCTTGAAGCCTTCCGGCGCCATAGAGCTGACGCCCAGCGATCAGGGCCATCAGGAACAACGAGAGCGTGGTCCACACACCTTGACGACGCAGTTGACGACCAACGAACGAAGTGCCTGTATCAACAAGTCCTTCCATCGCATCGTCTTGACCAGGGCCACTTTCCATCGCACTGCCGAGCCGAACCGGTTCGGCCCCACTGCTGGTCAGCACTCCAGCAACCGTGTCGAGCGACTGACGAAGCTGAGTTCCTGGTGCCGCGAGCAACGAGGCCACTTCTTTGTGAGCAATCGTCTGCGCGAGCTGTCGACGCTTGCGACCTTCACGCAAGGCGCCTAAGTGCGTGACCAGTTGCTCAAGTGCGACAAATTCATCACGGGCCGGAACAAAGGCTTTGCCGATGACAAACCCCAACGAACGAATCAAGGACCCTAGGACTAAGCCGACGAAAAGTAAGGGGAACTGCCACGTGGGGACATTCATCAACACCACGCGCATCGCGTTGAGGCGGTCAGATCTGCGGGGGTGCAGGTTCACCGCATCAGCGGGGCGGCGGCGATGCGTGGCAGCCTCAGCGTGATGAACGACAGCTCGCGGGGCAATCGCTACGCGATATCCAGCCGAGTTTGCGCGCCAGCCAAGGTCAACGTCGTCACGGAACATGGGAAGGAATGGATCAAAACCATCCAACGCCTTCCACACGCTGGACTTGATCAACATTCCAGCTGAACCAACCGCTAGAACGTCCTGATCGCGGTCGTGTTGTCCCTGGTCGCGCTCGCCACGTTCCAAACCAGTTTCACGTCGACCACCCAATCCAATGGTGACGCCAATTTCCAACAAGTGTGTTCGATCGTTCCAACCCAAAACCTTTGGACCGACGATGTCAGCCCCACTGGAATTGGCAGCAGCCACAAGTTGCAGCAACGCATCAACTTTCGGAGCGCTGTCGTCATGCAGGATCCAGAGCCAATCCGTGGGGCCCACCCGGGTGACCCCAGCAGCCACTGCATCAGCGAATGAGGTCCTGCGGGGCATCGTGACGATGAATTCTGGTTCGAATTCGCGCAGGAGAAACTCCGAGCTCTGATCCTGTGAGCCGGTATCGACCACCACGATCTTTTGCAGGGGGCGTTCCTGCGCTCCCAGCGCAGCCACAACGATCGGTAGCCACGCCATGCCATCGTGAACAACCACAACGGCAGCCACGGATTGATCAAGGTGGGGGTCGACTATTTCGGGCTCAGACTCAAAGTCCTCGTCGGTGAAAAATGCTTCTACTTCTTCACTGGGAACTTCGGGAGCCAACTCTGACGATTGAGGATTTGCGCCGGGCTCGTCAATATCTCCAACTGGCAACTCAGTTGGATCCGGGTCAGGGTTAATGGGTTCAGTCATAGTGGGAAGTGCCGAACTCTAAGGAAGGCAGGCACACATGAGCCTAGCCGTTGATCACACAGGGGCGGGGATGAACTAGCTAACAGCTAGCTTGCGCAAGCGACGACGCTCGCGCTCAGACAGGCCGCCCCAGATTCCAAAGCGCTCATCGTTCTCGAGTGCGTACTCAAGGCAGTCTTGACGCACGTCGCACACCAAGCACACTTTCTTGGCGTCGCGGGTAGATCCGCCCTTCTCCGGGAAGAAGGCTTCTGGATCTGTCTGGGCACATAAAGCACGCTCTTGCCAACCTGGTTCTTCGACGACGCCATGCAGCATCGGATAGACCTCGTTCAAGGCGATCCTCCTCGACCCTCGTCCCTGAGACCGGAATGATCTAACGCGCTGGCTAAGTCTTAGCCGTGCGTGCGTGGACGACGTACAACGTATTACACGCGTGTAATTCACCCTACGTCAAGTCGGATTTAGGTAACAAAGGGATAACGGCCCTAGGGCGCATCTGTGGAAAAGTGCGAT
>JAPLBW010000022.1 GCA_026392555.1 Actinomycetota bacterium | reverse complement strand
GTGATTCCAAGCCGCCACCGTAGGGTCGAACGCGATACCCGAGTAAGCGCTTCTTGCCCGTGGTGTTGCGCACCACCAACCGGACACCGGTCTTGTCGGCCGCCACAATGGTGCGCGACAACGATGTGCCCTTTGGTCCACACGTAATGACCACTGATGTCGGAGCCTTAGCGATGGCGGCCTTGGTCGGCTTGGTGGGCGGCTTTTCGCTGGCGGTTGGAGTGGGCGCAGGGATGACCTTGGTGTTGCAGCCAAACAAGGTGAACGACGGCGATGAGAAATTTCTTCATGGCTTAGTTGCTGTGCAGAACAGAGTTCAGGCCGCCCCACGTGCCGGTGCGTGGCACGGCTTCAACGGTGCCGCTGGTGGAGTTGCGGCGGAACAAGAGGCCATTGGCTTTGGATAATTCGACACCCTTGACCACTTGCCCGTCGGGGAGGGTGACTTTGGTGCCGGCGGTGATGTAGCAGCCTGCTTCGACGACGCAGTTATCACCCAGGCTGATGCCGATGCCTGAGTTTGCGCCCAACAGGCACTGCTTTCCCACGCTGATGACTTCAGTTCCGCCACCGGAAAGCGTCCCCATGATGGAAGCCCCGCCACCTACGTCGGAGCCGTCCCCCACGACAACTCCGGCGGAGATACGCCCTTCGACCATGGACGCGCCAAGCGTGCCGGCGTTGAAGTTCACAAAGCCTTCGTGCATCACCGTGGTGCCCTCAGCCAAGTGCGCACCTAGCCGAACGCGATCTGCGTCAGCGATGCGCACACCAGAGGGAACCACGTAATCAACCATGCGAGGAAACTTGTCGACGCTGTTGATCGTGAGTTGTTCCTGAGCTGCACGCACTCGAAGTCGGACTTCATCGAGTTGGTCTAGAGCAACCGGTCCCAGGTTGGTCCACGCGACGTTAGTCAGCAGATCGAAGACTCCGCTGAGATTGAGGCCATGGGGTTGCACGAGGCGGTGCGAGAGCAGGTGGAGACGCAAGTAAGCGTCGGCGGCATCAGCTGGCTCAGCGCCTAGGTCTTCAATCACCGTGGTGATGACCTTGCTGGTGGTTCCTCGAATCGGGTCTGAGCCACTGGCGGCCGCAAGGGAGGCGAGGGCTGTGGGGGTGGTGCTCAGGACCGGAGAGGGGTACCAAACATCAAGGAATTGGCCGTTGGCGCCATAAGTCGCCACACCGATACCGCTAGCGCTGAGTCTCGAAGTTGTAGTCACCCGACTACCGTAGTCGTGTGAGCGATTTAGACCTGACATCGGACATCGTGGAGTTGACCACATCGCTGGTCAATATTCCCTCGGTCAGTCACCACGAGGCCGCATTGGCCGATGCTGTTGAGCGAGCGCTGGCGCCGCTGTCGCACCTGGAGCTCACCCGGATCGGGGACAACATCATCGCGCGCACCACGCTGGGACGACCTGAGCGCGTGGTCATCGCTGGTCACCTAGACACCGTCCCACCCGCAGACAACATGACTGCGCGGCTTGAGGGCGAAATGTTGTATGGCATCGGTGCTTGCGACATGAAGGGTGGTGTTGCGGTCGCGTTGGCGTTAGCAGCGCGCGCGGTCACTCCCAACCACGATGTGACGTTTGTTTTTTATGCGGCGGAAGAAGTAGAAGATTCATTCAACGGCCTGGCTCACGTGTTGCGTGAAGCTCCCGAGTTGTTGGCCGCGGACTTCGCGATCTTGATGGAGCCCAGTGATGCGGGGATTGAAGCCGGTTGCCAGGGATCAATGCGCGCAAACGTCACCACACGAGGCAAGCGCGCGCACAGTGCGCGTTCATGGGTGGGCGACAACGCCATTCAGCACAGTGCTCAGGTTTTGCAAACTCTGATCGACTACCAACCACGCACGGTCGACATTGATGGTTTGGTTTATCGAGAAGGACTCAGTGCCGTGCGTATCAGTGGCGGTATTGCTGGCAACGTCATTCCTGACGAGTGCGTTGTCACGGTGAATTACCGCTATGCCCCCGATCGCTCGCCGGCTCAGGCCGAAGCCCATGTGCGCGAACTCTTTGCTGCCTATGAGGTCGAAGTCACCGAGAATGCCCCGCCGGCTCTTCCGGGTCTAGATCGTCCGGCG
Source organism: Actinomycetota bacterium (assembly GCA_026392555.1). Taxonomy (GTDB): domain Bacteria; phylum Actinomycetota; class Actinomycetes; order UBA12327; family UBA12327; genus AcAMD-2. The sequence goes on along the minus strand of JAPLBW010000022.1, from coordinate 2,681 downwards.
GCGAAGGCTTTCGTTGCGGCCGTGGGCGTAGAGCCGCGACCTAAGTTCGGCTGGACAGATGTGGCGCGGTTTTCGGCCATTGGAGTGCCAGCGGTGAACTTTGGTCCCGGCGATCCGCTCTTGGCACATACCTCTGACGAGCACGTGCCCGTGGCGCACCTGCGTTCCACACTGGCTGCGTTAACCACGTGGCTGGGGATTGATGCCGTCTAAGGTGGGTTTATGACGCCACCTGAATCACCGAACAATCCGGCGGCCGGACCTAGTCACAAGTCCGGAGCAGTTGTTCGCCGACGCGAGCGGATGCCTTCGTCCACGGCTGACTCGCGACTGTTGGATGAAAAAGGCAACGGCGAATGGATTCACACCGACCCGTGGCGCGTGCTTCGCATTCAGGCCGAGTTTGTTGAAGGCTTCGGCGCATTGGCCGAACTCGGCCCAGCCATCAGCGTGTTCGGCAGTGCTCGTACCCGCCGGGCAAGTGGTGATTACTCCATCGGCGTGGAAGTGGGGCGCCAACTAGCCCAAGCCGGTTATGCCGTAATCACGGGCGGCGGCCCAGGCGCCATGGAGGCTGTTAATGCCGGAGCCAGTCGAGCCGGTGGTTTGTCTGTTGGATTGGGAATTGAACTGCCCTTCGAGCAGGAGATGAACGACTGGGTCGATATCTCCATTCACTTTCGCTACTTCTTCGCGCGCAAGACGTGCTTTGTGAAGTATGCGCAGGGTTTCATCATCTTGCCTGGCGGTGTGGGCACCCTGGACGAACTCTTTGAAGCCTTTTGCCTAGTGCAAACCCACAAGATCACGGCTTTTCCGATTGTTTTGATCGGGCGGTTGTACTGGGAAGGTCTGATTGATTGGCTTCGCGAGCGGATGATTGCCGACGGTATGGCCAGTGAGGCAGATTTGGCCTTGCTGCAGCTGGTTGATACCCCCGAAGAGGCCGTGGCGATCATCGTTAATGCCCAGGCTGACAACACCAAATTATTAGCGGCTGAACGTGCTGCGCTCATTGATCGCATCAAGGCTGAAAGTGCCGCTGCCGAGATTGAGCCCCCGCAGCTGTGACCTCCGTTTGCGTGTTTTGTTCTGCCTCACAAGACATCGACCCCGCGCACGTGGAGTTAGCGACCCAGGTGGGTACCGCATTGGGCCAGCGTGGTTGGTCTTTGGTATCCGGTGGTGGCGCAATCTCCATGATGGGTGCACTGGCTCGAGCGGCTCGTTCGCAAGGCGCCCACACCACGGGAGTGATTCCGCAAGCGTTGGTTCATGTGGAGATCACTGACCACGATGCAGACGATTTGGTCGTGACTGATGACATGCGATCGCGCAAGGCGTTGATGGATGCACGAGCGGATGCCTTCTTGGCCCTACCAGGCGGATTAGGAACGCTTGAGGAGTTGCTCGAGATTTGGGTTGCCCGCACGTTAGGGATGCACGACAAGCCCGTGGTGGTTCTCGATCCTGCTGGGCTCTTTGATCCGTTGAAAGCCCAAGTCCAAGCTTTCGTTGACCAAGGCTTCTTGCGCCAGAGCGCCGCAGAGGCTTTGATCTGGACCCGTTCGGTGGATGAGGCCATGGAAGCCATTGAATTCGGTTTGGGTCACCAGGCACATTTGTCGCCGTCGGGCTACGAAGTCCTCGAAGACCAGCCCTAACTTTTTAGTCCAGACACACCGGTGCCCCGACCAAGCCTGCGGGGGACAGGTCCTTGATCGGGGCGCTGGCGTTAATCGAGATGCGCCTAAGGGTTAGGCCGTGGTGTCGTTTGCTGGGTTAGTGCTCGATGAGTTAGCTGCTCCTGGGCTTGCTGGCGGAGCATCTGGTCCGGCACCATCGGTCATTCCAGGTCCGCCCATTCCAGGTCCGCCCATTTCTTGACCGCCCTGGCCAGGTCCGCCCTGGCCATTGCCAGCATCAGCCTTGTTCTGTTGGCGCGCCGCACGGTCCTTTTCGGCAGCAGCTAGCCCTTCCTTGGTGAAGGCATGGACTCGCTCAGCTGTTGCGGTGTCGGAAACGACGGTTCCCATCACCGTGACGGTGTCACCAACAGCGACCTTATCGATAGTGGCCTGCTCCTTGTCGCGACGGACCTTGGTGTCGGAGTTGACCGTCCACTCGCCGACGTAATCATCGCTGCTCTTGAGCGTCAGAGAAGTCGCGCTCACTGCAGTGACTACACCGGTTTGGATGCGAACGTTCTTGACGACACCCTCCTTGTCCTTCACCGTGACGTCACCGTGGAGAACTGGGCCATTGGGTCCCATGCGACCAAAGACGCCACCAGGACCACCGCGACCATCACGTGGACCCTTGCCGGCATCCTGTGCGGGGTCAGCGGGTGCGGTCGCGCTGGGTGTAGATCCAGTGGACGGATCGGGAGTGGAGTTTGCAGCGAAAGCAAATCCGGTGAGCGCGGTCGCGCCGATGACGCCGACAGCGATGAGCGTGGCAGCTTTGGCGCTGCTAAACAGTGTTGGCTTGTTCATGATTAACCACCTGAGGGGTTCGTTGGGTCGTGCTCTGATGTCTAGATAGTGGGGCCGCCCTATTCGTAGTGTGTCAAGGAATTGTTTGGGGTGTGTAAAGCCTGAAATCGGCCTCAGACGAGGCCTCTGCGGGCTACCGCGGGCGGACGAGTGCCGGCGATGGAGGCCACCATGTCCAAGGTCTCG
>JAPLBW010000081.1 GCA_026392555.1 Actinomycetota bacterium | reverse complement strand
GTCGTTTTGGCCATGGACTTTTGGCGTCACAGCAACAGCAAATAACTCACTCGCGTACATCCCCGGCGCGAGCACGCTCGAGAACCTCCAACACTTTGCGATCTTCCATCTGACCACTTCGCTGGGTTGGGATCTCACCCGCGGAATCGGCACAGTCGTCTTGGTATTGGTTGCCGGCAAACCCATCTTGGCAGCCCTTGATCGAGCTGGGCGCAGAGCGCACTTTCTTTCTGCGAAGGACTAAGCCTTAGGGCTTGCCGAGACAAATGGTGGCTTAACAATCGTGCAGGGCAATGAACGCCCGCGCACATCCACCACAACATCGTCATCAACATCTGCGTTGACCAGAGCCAACGCAATGCCTTGATGCAAGGTTGGTGAAAACGTTCCGCTGGTCACGATCCCGACATCATCGCCGGTTGCATTCCGCACGACCATGTCGTGCCGTGGGACGCCTCGCTCTGAAGCCAACAGCCCCACCAATCGGCGGCTCGGACCTTGGGCTCGCTGGGCCTCCAGCGCTGCCTTACCCGCAAAAATTGGCTTTTTCCAGCCCACCGCCCAACTCACACCGGCTTCCACGGGAGTAATGGTCGGCGACAGGTCCTGACCGTGCAGTGGATAACCCATCTCCGTGCGCAAGGTGTCTCGGGCCGCCAGGCCACATGGCACCACCCCATCGACAGCAAGCAATGCCTTCCATAAGGCAACGGCATGACCTGCATCAATTGCCAGTTCAAATCCCAGCTCACCGGTATAGCCCGTGCGGCACACGGTGATATCGACACCATCAAAAGTGTCACTAACAAAACTCATGTATGCCAGGTCTGTGGCCAAACCAAGTGCTGCTAACACGTGCGCTGAACGCGGACCCTGCACCGCGATGATGGCGGTTTGGGTATGGAGGTTATGAATTTGCACGTCGGCTGGTATTGCTGCGCGCAAGGTTTCCAGCACCGTGGTGCAGTTGGCCGCATTCGGCATCAGGATTAATTCATCATCACTGACGCGATACGCGATGATGTCGTCGATCACCCCACCTTGGTCATTGCACAGCAAGGTGTACTGAGCCTGACCAGGTCCGATGCGGTCCAAGCTGTTAGTCAGCACCGCATCAATGGCCGCAACCGCTCCCGGTCCCACAATCTGCGCGGTGCCCAGGTGTGAGACATCAAAGATGCCGACGCCGTTGCGAACTGCTTCGTGTTCAGCAGTTACACCCCCGCCGGCGTACTCCAAGGGCATCAGCCAACCACCGAAATCGGACCATTTAGCGCCCAATTCCTCATGGCTTGAGTGCAGCGGAGACCTCAGCGCTTCGCCCTGTTCAGCATTCGACATGTGACTGACGCTACTAGGCTAGGAATACCCAACTCACCGACACCGCCTGAAACGGATCCGCCCTGTGACCAGTCTGCTCGTTCGCGATCGCACCGCCTTGAAGGCAAAGACGGACGTCCTGATCGTGGGTTTGCGTCCCAAGGGCAAGTCAGTTGTCGTTGTTGGATTACCCACCACGCTTAAGTCCGTCGCCAGCCAACTCAACAACTCTTTGGCCAGCGTTCATGCGAAGGCCGATCTGCAGTCCGTCACCACGATTCCTGGAATTGCCGGTCTAGCCGCGACATCGATCATCGCTGTTGGACTGGGACCGGTTACCGCATCGCAAACTGCTGGACAACAACACGAAGCCCTGCGCTTAGCTGCCGGCGCTGCCGTGCGTTCGATCAGCAAGGCCAGCACCGTGGCGATCATCAGCCCCAGTGACGACGCCGAATCAGTGGCAGCCCTAGCCCAAGGAGCACTCCTAGGCGCTTACCGCTTCACTGCATTTCGCTCCGGACAACCAACCGTGGCGATCAAGACCATCACCGTCATTACCGCGGCAGCCAAGGATCGCGACGTTGTCGCTCAGACCAAATCCGCCGTCGCCATCGCGCAACGCGTCGACTTGGTCAAAGACCTCGTCAACACTCCACCGTCGCACCTGTCCCCTGTTGTCTTTGCCAAAACCGCTGCAACCGAAGCCAAAAAGCGCGGGATCACCGTGCAGGTCCTTGATGAAGTCCAGCTCAAAAAGCGTGGTTTCGGCGGCATCATCGGCGTGGGCCAAGGGTCGATCAACCCACCGCGATTGGTCAAGCTCACCTACACCCACCCACAAGCCAAAAACACCGTCGCTTTTGTTGGCAAGGGCGTGACCTTCGATTCGGGCGGTCTGTCCCTGAAGCCACCAACGGCAATGGAAACGATGAAGTCCGACATGGCTGGTGCCGCCGCAGTCTTAGGTGCAATTTTGAGCCTGGCCGATATCAAAGCCAAGGTCAATGTCACCGCGTACTTGGCCATGGTGGAGAACATGCCCTCGGGCACTGCGCAACGACCATCGGATGTCTTGACGATGTTTGGTGGGAAAACCGTTGAGGTTCTCAACACCGATGCGGAAGGTCGCTTGATCTTGGCCGATGCGTTGGTCCTGGCCGTCAAGGATGGACACCAGACCATCGTTGACGTGGCAACACTTACAGGCGCACAAATGGTGGCGTTAGGTAATCGCTATGCCGCAGCCATGGGCAACAACGACACCACACGAGCGGCTGTTGTCGCAGCAGCCGATACTGCCGGTGAGTTGATGTGGCCGATGCCACTGCCCGCCGAATTGCGTCCATCGCTTGATTCCACCATCGCTGACTTGAAAAACATCGGCGAGCGCTTCGGCGGAATGATGACTGCTGCAATTTTCCTGCAGGAATTTGTCAACGACAAGACCAACTGGGTGCACCTAGACATTGCTGGTCCGTC
>JAPLBW010000240.1 GCA_026392555.1 Actinomycetota bacterium | reverse complement strand
TATTCCCCACTGCTGCCTCCCGTAGGAGTCTGGGCCGTGTCTCAGTCCCAGTGTGGCCGGTCGCCCTCTCAGGCCGGCTACCCGTCGTCGCCTTGGTGGGCCATTACCCCACCAACAAGCTGATAGGCCGCGGGCCCATCCCAGACCGAAAAACTTTCCACCTTCGAAGATGCCTTCAAAGGTCGTATCCGGTATTAGCCCCGGTTTCCCGGAGTTATCCCAGAGTCTGGGGCAGGTTGCCCACGTGTTACTCACCCGTTCGCCACTGATTCCCAGGGCAAGCCCTGGTTCACCGTTCGACTTGCATGTGTTAAGCACGCCGCCAGCGTTCGTCCTGAGCCAGGATCAAACTCTCCATCAAAGATGAAGCACCCCTTTTGACAGGGGCTAGTTGATCTGGCAGAGGACGGATCAACTGACTAGGTATTTCTACTTGTCATTGTCCGTCTCATACCAAAGGAATTCCGTCGCAAGATCCTTTATTCATCCGATGTGAATGAAACCAGATCCCACGAACGGGGTTTTTGGCATTGACTTTCGGCACGCTGTTGAGTTCTCAAGGAGCGGATGCGCATTCGGACCCAGCCTCTCAGCTGTGCCCTCGGGCAACTTCCAAATCTTTAGTCGTCAGTCCTTTCCTCTTCGCAGAGGGTTTGACCCACAACCAGCTGTCAGAGCTTGGGGGGCGAAAAGCTGCCGCCACGCTTGGTCATAACAGTTACCACGGGACCGGCCACCGAAATGTCCGTTACTCCCAACTGGGCTCGCTTAGCGTACTTCACGCCTACATCAGGCGTAAAGGGGGGTCCCTTTAGGGGCTTTCAGGACCCTTGGCGCACGCCTGCGATTGAGCGTTTGCCCTTACGTAGCAACAAAAACTCCCCATGTAGCCAATCTGCTGCTCCTGGCACATAGGCCTCATCGGTGATCCGCTCGTTATTGAGATAGGCCCCGCCTTCGTCAATCGAACGACGTGCGGCGGACTTACTGGCCATCAATCCGGTGGCGACGAGGTAATCAACGATGGTTTCGCCGTCCACCTCGCCGGCAGACACCAATCCGGCCTCGTTCAGAGCGGCAAAAACAGTGTCCCGATCAAGATCAGCCAATTCCGCACGACCAAACAACGCTGCCGATGCAGCGATGGCTTGGTCAACAGCCGCTGCGCCGTGCACCAGTGCTGTGACATCTTGCGCTAACGCTTTTTGCGCAGCCCGTGCTGCGGGTTCGGTCGTTGTTAACTCTTCTAGTTGTGCAATCTCGACTTGTGAGCGCATGGAAAAGATTTTGAGGAAGTTGATGACATCGCGATCATCGGTGTTGAACCAAAATTGGTAGAACGCATATGGCGATGTCAACTCTGGATCGAGCCAGACGGTTCCGGACTCGGTCTTTCCAAACTTTGTGCCATCGCTCTTGGTTAACAAATGCGTGGTGAGTGCATGAACTGATTCACCATCGACTCGACGCACCAATTCGCACCCAGCGGTGATGTTGCCCCACTGGTCGCTGCCCCCAATCTGCAAGGTGCAACCGTGCCGGCGGCGAAGTTCGAGATAGTCCATGGACTGCAGCAGCACATAGGAGAATTCCGTGTAGGAGATGCCGTTTCCCTCAAGCCTGGTCTTGACTGCATCGCGATCGAGCATGCGATTCACGCTGAAGTGCTTGCCCACATCACGCAGAAAAGTAATGACGTCCATCGATGCGGTCCAGTCGAGGTTATTAACCAGGATCGCATCGGTTGCACCTTCACCGAACGTCAGGAAATGTTCCAACTGGCCTTGAATGCGACGCACGTTGTCGGTTGCCACCTCTGCATCGAGCCACGAACGTTCACCACCAGGCTTAGGGTCGCCGATCAGGCCGGTTGCGCCGCCAACTAAAGCCAAGGGCTTGTGTCCTGCAAGTTGCAAACGTCGCATCGTGATCACCTGCATCAAGTGACCTACATGCAAACTTGGTCCGGTGGGATCGAAACCGCAGTAAAACGTGACGGGTGCATCATTGAGCGTCGCGGTGAGCGCTGCTTCATCCGTGGTTTGTGCTAACAGACCACGCCACGTCAACTCTTCCAAGATGGCGTTCATCTGCCATCCCCCG
>JAPLBW010000218.1:926-1558 GCA_026392555.1 Actinomycetota bacterium | reverse complement strand
CTCTGTCCAATGAGCGCCAACGCTTCTTCCTTGGTCAAAACGATTGCTTCACCCATTTGACTTCGCGAAATTCTCAGCTCAGCCAAGATCTTCGGATCCGTGATCACGTCATCGTCTTCGTCGTCAGGATTCATGTCTTGCATAACCAATATTTTCCACGCGCGGTCACGTCAAGTCAAGCCTGATTCGAATTCGCCAATAACCAATCGGGTACAACGAGACATCGTTGGTGCGCGCAAATGCACGTGGGCCGCGTCGTCGGCGTGCTGCGCAAGCTGTAGGCGAACCTCAGTGGGATTTAGAGGCGGACGCGGTTCAGGCGCAGGCTGTTAAAGACCACACACACGCTCGAGGCGGCCATCGCTGCTCCGGCCAGCATCGGGTTGACCACACCAGCAGCAGCTAGTGGCACCATCGCGATGTTGTAGCCAAAGGCCCAACCCAAGTTTTGTTTGATGATGCGCAAGGTCGCGCGCGACAGGCCAATAGCAACGACCACAGCGCTGAGGTCACCGCGCACCAACGTGATGTCACTAGCAGCAATCGCTGCATCGGTTCCCGAACCCATGGCGAAACCTAAATCAGAGGTTGCCATCGCGGCAGCATCATTCACACCATCGCCGACCATCGCG
>JAPLBW010000218.1:0-874 GCA_026392555.1 Actinomycetota bacterium | reverse complement strand
ATCGCGACCACTGCCCCACCGGCTTGTAGTTGCTTCACGACCGCGACTTTGTCTTGTGGCAACACTTCGGCACGCACATCATCGATGCCGACTTCGCTGGCGACCTCATCCGCGACTTCCCACCGGTCACCGCTAAGCAAGACGGGACGCAAGCCCAGTGCCTTTAGAACAGCCACCGCTTGCGGCGTGGTGGGACGCACGGTGTCGCGCACCACGATGTGGCCACGCACTGCGCCGTCCCAGCCAACGGTCACAAAGGACACCGATGACCCCAGGTGCGATCCCCAGGTGTCAGCGGCTGGATCCACGCCCACTTGAGCACTAACCCAGGCACTGCGGCCGACAAAAACCTGCACACCCTCGACGATTCCCTGCGCTCCTGAGCCTGCCGTGGCCAGGAAGTCCGAAACGGGTGGCACCGAAGCGACGGTGGCTGTTGCGTGGCGGGCAATGGCCTGGGCGATGGGGTGTTCGGCGGCTTCCTCGACCGCGGCCGCGCGGGTCAGGACCAACTCGGGTGCATCACCTGCACTGATGGCGACTTCGACGACATCCATCACACCGGTGGTCAACGTTCCCGTCTTGTCAAAGACGACGGTGTCGATCGCGCGCGTTTGTTCCAAAATCTGTGGTCCAGAAATCACGATGCCTAACTTCGCGCCACGACCAGTGCCAACCAGCAGAGCGGTAGGCGTAGCCAAACCGAGTGCGCACGGGCACGCGACAATCAACACGGCCACTGCTGCGGTAAAGGCGCCGTTGAGATCACCGGCAATCCCCCACCACGCAACAAAGGTGACGATGGCGATAACAAAGATGATGGGCACAAAGATCGCGGAGACCCGATCGGCTAGTCGTTGAATCGGTGCTTTAC
>JAPLBW010000223.1 GCA_026392555.1 Actinomycetota bacterium | reverse complement strand
TAAGCAAGCCGAATTCGACATCATCTATGGCCACGGCATCAGCCGCGAAGGTGGCTTGATTGACATGGGTGTGGAGCAAGGATTCGTCCGCAAGGCCGGTGCCTGGTACACCTACGAAGGTGATCAACTTGGTCAAGGCAAGGAAAACGCTCGCACTTTCCTGCGCGATAACCCCGACTTGGCCGATGAGCTCGAAAAGCGGATCAAGGAACACCTCGGTGTGGGTGCGCGCATTGATGAGCCCATTGACCTCACGGTGGCTGAAAGCGTAGAACTCTGAGCCAGCCCACGGCCGAACCTGAAGTAAAGGTCGTTCGCGAAAAAACTGCGGACGAGCTTGAAGCCAGCGCGAAAGCCATCGTGTTGCGGCAACTGACCATGAATGCTCGCACCCGCGAGCAGTTGCGGCAAACATTGCACAAGCGCGAAGTCGACGCCGAGCTCGCCGAACGAGTCCTTGACCGCATGGAAGAAGTCGGTCTCGTTGACGACCTCTCCTATGCGCAAGAGTACGTACGACAGCGTCGTGAATCACGCGGCAGTGGTCGACGAGCCCTAGCGATGGAACTGCAACGCAAAGGTGTACCCGAACCCATCATCAACGAGGTACTCGAACCTGTTGACGTCGATGATGAACGCAACGTGGCCCGCGACCTTGTCCGCAAGAAGTGGCGTAGCGTGGCCGGCCTTGAGCCTCAAGCTCGCCGCCGACGCCTGGCCGCGATTTTGGGCCGGCGCGGATATTCGGCCGGATTGTCCTTTGAAGTCATCCGCGAGATTGAGCTGGAAAACGACGTGGACTGTATTGACCCTGAATCTTTCGTGGAAGCACCTCGGGACTGACTCCGCGGGGCTCGATTTGTCTTGATTCGCGAGACTCCCGCCCGGTTCTCGGCTTATAGTTCAATTGTGTTTAAGGCATATCGAGCGTGGTTGTTTCCCCAGTCGACAGCCACCATTGCGCGCCGCAGCGTCAACCTAGAGTTCGTCGCTGTGTTTGTTCTCGTGGCTGCGCTACTGCCCGCATTACCGGCACACGCCGCCACAATCACCGGTGCACCATTAACTACAACTACTAGCACCACTGCCACCTTCGCCTTCTCTGGTGATGTGGGCGAGACTTTTCGTTGCAGTCTGGATTCCTCGTATCCGGCGGCGTGTACCTCGCCGGTCACCTACAGTGACCTGACCGTTGCCGCGCACTCATTCACCGTCTATGGGCAAGCAGTCACCGGCGGGCCGGCTAGTTCAGACACCTGGCGTTGGACCATCACCCCGCCCCCCGCCTTTACGGACACCACCATTAGCGCAGGACCTGGCGAAGGCACCCAAACCGATCCCACGGTTTATTTCTCTTTTACCGGTTCCAACATCGACGACATCTTTGAGTGCGCACTAGATTCGGCAATATTTTCCCCTTGTACTTCGCCACACACGTTGGCCTATCTCGCCGTCGGGTCGCACACGTTTGCTGTTCGCGCCCGCACTGCCGGTGGGATCCTCGACGAGACCCCTGCTGCTCGCTCGTTCACGGTCGCCGCTACGCCGGTGGAACCTATCGTGGAAATCGGTCAACGCGGAAATTGCGAGGGGCCGCGGGTAGGTCCCCAGCTTCGACCTGGTTGCACCCAAAGCCAGGTGCTCTTCGGTAGTCAAACGGCCTTCGCGCCGGCTCGGAGCACTATTCAGGCTTTGATCACACTGAGGGCTCAAACGCGGCGGGTTTCGCCGGATCCTTGGTTGGCGTATTTGACGACATTTGATTCGGCAGCAGCGAAGTTGCCCGTAGCCAAACCCTGCGAGTCTAGTGTCGCCATGAGCTCTGCGGCCGCCACGATTCGCACGGCCGCCGCCGCGTTGGTCCAAAGCGGGAGTAGGGAACAGGCTGGCCTGTTCGCCAGTACCGCAGCCGACGAAGACCCGGCACGGGACCTGGAATGGGCTGCTATCCGAGAGGAACAGCGGCTAGCCCTACGAGCATCCGCTTCAGTGAAGCTGGCTGCTAATGACGCAGGGTTGGCATGTCGTTCTTTTGGCACAAGATTAAAAGTTGCCAGTGGGGTGATCAGTCGCATCACCGATAGCCAACATCTACTGCAGCTCGCCGATGGTCGCAGGTTCTACCTTCCACAACGCGTCCTCTCGGGCACCCTTAATCGCGAACGTGTGGTTCCGTTGCAGAACGTGAAAGTGCTCGTTACGCACTTGGGGTCATCAACCTCTGGTGGTATTGGCTGGATCACCGGACTTGCGCCTAGAAGTACTTTGCCAAGCAGCACGCCGCCCAACAGCACCAGCGTCTCCTGTGTCAAGCCACTGATCGTTCCGGTCCAACCCACGCCCTCAACCCGTAGTCCCCAGATCGTCCATTCAATTGACGGCTATCGCCTGTCTGGCACCCAGACACTTCATTTGGAACGTGGCATGTACATCATGGCTGGTCCCAACAAGTGTTCCCAAAGTGGATACACACTGCGAGTGCTCTCGGCCGGGAAGATCCTGGCCAACGCGCTTACGCCAGGACAAAGCGTGAAAGTTATGGTGCCGGGTAAACCGTATCCGAGCGCGAATTCTGCACGGCAAGAATCCCTTACGGTGGTGTTGAGGTTTAAGACGCCAGGCTGTGATTGCAAGCCTAAGGTGATCAAGACCAGCGCATATACCAATATTTTTGGCGATACGGGATATTTCGGTACCTACAGCCTGGACAAGATCAATTTTCAAGTTGGCACCACTGGCATTGCTGAGACAACGCAGGTTGACTCTGCGACGGTTGGCCTAGGGACGTTTCGAGCAAGTGCTTTCACCACGCCAACAACAATTTCTACTGTTTACGTAGGCACGCCATATCTACTTAGGCCGAAGTCGGCATACGCGGGGTATTCGGGCGTGAATGCGGATATCGGTGGCGGGTTGATGTGGCCCAGATTTATAGGTACGCGCAACAAATCCGCATTCCGATATGCAGCTCACCCATACAATCCCATCCTTACCGACATGCTAAATCCCGGCTGTGAGACTTTGACTTTTGGTGGAGCCAACTGCGCCCATCGCCTTCCGTGGCTGGACAACACTTCGCAACGGGTGGCTCAGGGCAACGGACCAGGGTTCTCGCACAACAACGAGCAAATCTATGCTTTCGATTTCGCCATGGTTGAAGGAACTTTGCTCTTTGCTTCGCGGGCTGGAGTTATTGGCGAAGTCGTGGAGGCCAACACGATGACCTTCAGTCCTTGCGCCGACAACAATAACAATGGTGTGTTGGGCGACGATGAAGACAAGAAAGCTGACGGCCCCTCTAACTACCTTCGCATTGATCACCCTGATGGAACGTTTTCGTACTACGCGCATATTCAAAAAGATGGGGTGTTTCCCAAGGTTGGTGACCCCGTGGCGCGCGGCCAGTTGGTGGCGCTTAGTGGAAACGTTGGTCGAAGTTGCGGTCCGCACCTGCACTTCCAGATCAGTAAGTACACAGGTGCAAACGTCTATGGCCAGACTGCGCCGATGAGATTTCTTGTCAAAGACATCAACGATGTGGTCTTCGAGAGGTATCTGCCCATTGAAGGTAACCGCCTCACCGCCATCGCCAATCCCTAGGGCTAGGCACGCTCAGGCGGGCGCAACTCGGTGAAACGCTCTCCTATATATAGGTAAAAACTGCGATTTTGGCAGTCCCAAGCCCTATTTTGGTGGCAGCCAACGTCGGTGTTCATCTGATCCCGGTTGGGATCTCGTGGCAAGCCGCCCGAACTAGGAGCACCAAGCAATGTCCGAAGAGACCAGTAATTCATCAACCGGTATGGGTTCAAGCGACTCAACTGCCGCCAAGCCAGCAAAGACGGGCCTGAGCCGCGGGCTCCTCATCGGTGGGCTAGTGGCCATTGTGGTGATCGCTGGCGTGATTTTGACAACGAACAACTCGGATGCTCCGCGATCGGGAACGTTATCGTGCGGCACGACATCAGTTGATTGTGAAATCGGTGACATCGGTCCCGGTGGCGGCAGGGTGTTCTCGCTTGGCGGCACCACTTCGCCAGCAGACTGCAGCGGTGGGGCTGTCTGTCTTGAAGTAGCGCCACTAGCCTGGCAAGAGGCACGCACAATCGCCACCTCAACTGACCTGTACAGCAACTGGTCCACGGCGACATCAACTGTTGCAGCGTTTGGCACGACGACAGCCGCCGCTGGACAGTGGCGCTTGCCTACTCTGTCTGAGCTGACAACTCTGGCGAATTTGTCAGCCACCGAGCAGGCGATTGTCAACGGTTTTCGGGACACAACCACGGCCTATTGGACCTCGTCAACGTCAGGCAACAACGCCTACGTGGTTAGCGACAGCAATGTGAATTTGGGCAGGAAGAGCAAGACAGCCTCGTACTATTCCCGCCCCATTCACGCCTTTTAGGCACCCCCTATAGCCGTCAGCCAAGGAGCACAAGGAATGTCGGACGCCCAAGGAACTCATGCCGGTATGGATTCGAGTGACGCCACGACAAAACCAGCCAAGGGTGGGCCTAGTCGTGGGCTCCTCATTGGCGGGCTGGTTGCCATCGTCGTGAGTGATTGTTTCGACTAACAATTCTGATGCGCCGCGCTCGGGAGCGGCATCGTGTGCCACCACACCCCAGGGTTGCAAGATCGGCGATGTTGGTCCCGGCGGCGGCAAGGTGTTTTCGCTCGGTTCAGTAAATGAGTATGCGGACTGCAGCAGTAGTACGATTACATGTTTGGAAGTTGCCCCGAGGAATTGGAGCGGATCGTCTGATCCTCAGTCTAATTGGACTACCGCTACAACAAGTGCCGCAGCGTATGGAACGCCAACAGCTGGAGCAGGATCGTGGCTTTTGCCAACACAAAGTAATCTCAACGACTTAGCGACTTCGGCATTTTCTGATCCAACTGATGCGTTTGGCTTTGTAGACAGCACGTCGTTGTACTGGAGTTCCGGGACCAGCTCGTACTTTGACAACAGCAGTGATACCGACGTTCCTACCGCGTTTGCGAGGAACCGTTCGAGCGCTGGTGCGCAGAAAAGGCAGACGGTCAGCTATTACGCCCGACCGATCCACCCGTTCTAGGCCCTCTGGCCTGGCCAGGGCGGGTGAAATCGCCTTGGCCAGGACCGGCTGGACAAGACGCTGTGCCTGACAGCAGGTAGGTTAAGGGATATTCCGCACGCATAAGGCGCATCAGGGCGCTCAACGTTGCTGTGCTTGATTACTTGGAGTGATCGTGGGTTTTCTTTCCCGCTGGGCCGTTCTCAATCCTAAAAAGGCCATTGGTATTTGGCTGTTATTGATGGTCATCGTCTTTGGCCTGTCCGCGCAGCTCAAGGCCGGATTCAACGACTCATTTTCGCTTCCCAACACTCCTAGTACTAAAGCCCAAGAGATCTTGGCTAAGGACTTTCCCAGTCAGGCCGACACCAACACCTCATCGGCCACGATCGTCTTTGGTGTAAAAGAAGGCTCCATCGCCAGCAAGGCCAACGTTGCCAAGATCAATGCTGTTTTAGCCAAGGTGCGCAAAAACAAGAGCATCATCTCTGCGACCTCACCTTTTGAAGCACCAGCTGGCCAAGCCGGTGCACCGCAGTCGCGTCAAGCCGGATCAACGGGACCGACCAGGGCTGCCTCTGGGGGAGCGCCGACCGGTTTCAACCCAGCAGGAACTGCCGGAGCCTTCCTTTCGCCTGTGAGCAAAGACGGCACGGTGGCCAAAGCTGCGGTGGTGATCAAGACCGACGATGGCAAAGCGAATAAAGAAGACCTGAAATCGATCTTCGCCACGATTACAAAGGCAAACACAGCCACGTTTGAAGTGGGCGCGTCTGGGCGAGTCTTTGATTTCGTTCAAGGTGACCCGCCGAAGTCCGAAGGCATCGGCATTGTCGTGGCTTTGGTGATCATGGCCTTGATGTTTGGGGCAGTGGTTGCCGCCGGATTGCCGATCATCACTGCTGTCTTTGGTTTGTCTACCGGTTTGGCAGCAGTGACGATGTTCACCGGCTTTGCCGATATCCCGACCTTTGCTCCCACGCTGGCGTCGCTGATCGGTCTGGGTGTGGGCATCGACTACTCACTCTTTGTGATCAACCGTTTCAAGGTTGCTATTGACTCCGGTCGTGAGCCACGCGCAGCCGCGATTGAATCGGTCAACACCTCTGGTCGCGCGGTGCTTTTCGCCGGCACGACAGTGATCGTTGCGTTGGCTGGTTTGTTTGTGCTGGGCATCGGCTTCGTTAATGGCTTGGCCATTGCTTCCATGCTCACCGTGTTGTTCGTGATGCTCAGCGCCTTGTGGTTGCTACCCGCTTTGATTTCACAATTTGGTCGCAAGACCTTTGCCTTGAAACTGCCGTGGGCTCGCACCGTCAAGGTTCACCCCAAGGGCACCTTGTTCGCTCGTTACGGCCAGTGGATCCAAGGTCGATCCATTTTGCTCGTCGTTGGATCCTTGGTCGCGATGGTCGTTATTGCTATTCCGACGCTGTCATTGCAACAAGGCTTTGCTGATGCAGGTGGCAAGAAGCCTGGCACGCCTTCGCGGATTGGGTACGACCTGCTGGCCCGTGGATTCGGCTCTGGAATCGGCAGCCCCTACATCGTGGTGGCCACCTTGCCTAAGGCTGGCGACCTGGCCTCTGCGGCTAAGTTGGCAACGGCTCTGCAAAAGGCCGACGACGTTGCAGGAGCCACCAACGCCGTGCCCAACAATGTGAAGAACCCGAAGAAGGCCACCTCGGTCATCTACACCGTCTTCCCCAATAGCTCACCGCAATCAGAGGAAACGGCCAAACTCCTGGACACCTTGCGCGAGGACGTTATCCCTCCTGTTGAGCAGAAAACAGGGATCAAGGCATACGTGGGTGGCGCCAAAGCCACCGTCACCGACTTTGGCAGCGTGCTCTCTGACGCCTTGCCGCTGTTCTTGGTGATCGTGATCGGCTTGGGCATAGTGGCGTTGGGAATCTTGTTCCGCTCGATTTTGGTTCCCGTGATCGGTGCGTTGGCTAGCTTGCTCAGCTTTGGCGCAGCATTGGGTGTTTCTGTTGCCATCTTCCAGTGGGGTTGGTTCAAGGACGCCTTTGCCATTGAGGCCACCGGGCCGATTGCACCGTTTGTTCCGGTGTTCTTGTTTGCCATCTTGTTTGGTTTGTCGATGGACTACCAAGTCTTCTTGGTTTCGCGTATGCAGGAAGAGTGGGCGCACAGCAAGGATCACGCGCGTTCGATCCGACGCGGAATGGCCGGCTCTGGTCGAGTCGTCGCAGCTGCGGCCGCGATCATGGCCAGCGTGTTCTTTGGCTTCATCCTCGGCGATGACGCCACCATCAAGCTCTTCGGTTTGAGCTTGGGAGTCGCGGTCCTACTCGATGCATTCGTGGTGCGCTTGATCTTGGTGCCATCGCTCATGAGCCTGATTGGTCAGTCCGTGTGGTGGCTGCCGGCCTGGCTGGACCGGATCATTCCGCACCTGGTGATCGAAACCGAAGAGGAATTTGAAGCCGAATCCGCCCTCATCGAAGACGTCCCTGGGCTGATTGATACACCGGTGGGGGACCCACTTGAGCCTGAAGGTAGCGAGCCTTTCAGCAAGTCGTAGTTGCTAGTCAAGGATTATGCCTAGTATGTGAAGGGCATTGATAACAGTGGAATGGGGGAGTTCATGAGTGACGTTGCGCCAGGTTGGTACCCAGATGGCTCGGGTTCCGAGCGCTTCTGGGATGGCACTGAATGGACGGAGCAAATGCGGCCTCTTCAAGTCGCTTCGACACCTCCCCCACCACTCGTTACAGAAACAGCTCCTCAAGCGAAGGTCGCGCAATCACCCCGAAATGGATTAGGCACTACTGCGCTGGTGCTGGGAATCGTCGGGTTAATCATTGCTCTCATTCCCATCATTTTTGGTCTGGGTGGATTCTTAGGATTACTTGCATTCATATTTGGCCTCGTGGGCTGGAGTCGCGCACGCAAGGGTGGAGCAACGAATAAGGGTGTGGCTCTCGCAGGCACGATTTTGGGATTCATCGCAATAGTGGCGGCTGTTGTTAACTTCGTCATCACCATCGCCTTTGTAGGAGCAGTCGCTACTTCTGTTGATCAAGCCGTTTCCGCAACAAAGAGCACGCCTGGTCCGAGTTCAACGTGTACTACTGTGCAGTATCCGGATCAGCAATCGCTGGACACGTGTTCGGACGCGACGGGTACCGTCGATTTAGGCGGCGTCAAGGTAAGCGCTTCACCTTTGAGGCGATCGACTGACTCATTGGGCAGCAAGGAAATCTGTGATGATGTGACGCTGGTCAATAGCACCGCATCAACAGTTGATTACAGTGAAGGGAATTTCAAATTGCAGCCCCCTTCAGGTGCGATTGTTGACTCGAACTTTGGCGGAACGTTTGGATCGGGCATTCTCATTACAGGTGGAACAAAGTCAGGTCAGGTCTGTTTTAGTGAAGATGCCCCAGAGACCGGCACCTTTGTTCTGATTTACAAGCCCAACCCGTTCGAAGACAACCGTGGGATCTGGCTCGGTAGCCTTTAAATTTTGATCCCCCTTAAAGTCGCAATTTCGGCAGAGGCGTGGTTTCAGCGGGGATTTACCGGCGCGTACCCTGTAGTCATGTCGGCACGCACGTATGAGGTTCGCACCTACGGGTGTCAGATGAACGTGCACGACTCTGAACGCCTCTCCGGTTTGCTCGAAGATGCTGGGTACGTGCGCGCGGACGAATCGGTAACGGCCGACGTGGTCGTCTTTAATACCTGCGCGGTGCGCGAGAACGCCGACAACCGGCTCTATGGCAACTTAGGTCAGCTCGTGCCGGCCAAGAAAGCCAACCCGGATATGCAAATTGCTGTCGGCGGTTGCTTGGCGCAAAAGGATCAGAGCCAGATCGTCAAAAAGGCGCCGTGGGTCGACGTGGTCTTTGGTACCCACAACATGGGGTCTCTGCCGGTCTTGCTTGAGCGAGCTCGCGCACTGGAAGAAGCCCAAGTCGAGATCCACGAGTCGCTAGAAGTATTTCCCTCGACCCT
>JAPLBW010000031.1 GCA_026392555.1 Actinomycetota bacterium | reverse complement strand
CCGTTGAACGGCTCTGCGCGGTCCGGGCGCCACATACCGAAGTTGCTCGTCAACGGCACGAAGCAACTGCCGCCCACGCTGTTTGCGCGCGATGCCGCCGCAATGTTGATGCGGTTTTCCGCAGCGCGCTCCTTCAGGCCATACACGATTTCCCACTTTTCTTGAACGTCAAAGGGAACAGCCGCAACGTCAGCATCCTTCAACGCAGCCAGGCGGAAGGTCTCCGGGAAGATCGCATCGTCACCGACGATGACGACCAACCGGCCCCAACTTAATTCGATGGCCTCAATGGCATCGCCCAAGTCGGACACCCAGCCGGCATGACGCGCGATCTGGTGAATCTGCTTTTGCTGACCAACGACACCGGACTTGGCGATGACCACTCCTAGGTGCGCGCTGCCTCGAGGCAAGCTCGTCACCACTTGTGCGTTGCTATCGCCAATGGCAGCCGTCAGCGCAGCAATTGCTGCATCGCCGCGCTCTTGAACCGCATCAGCTGAGAGCGAGGAATCTACGATGCCACCGTCAAAGCAGAAAAGTTCCGGAAGGACGATCAATTCCGCGCCATCAGCGATAGCGCTGGTCACCGCTGCTGATGCTTCAGCGATAGCGGCTTCCCCGTCGGCGGCGGTTTGAACCACAGCGGTTTGCAAAGCTGCAGCACCGGCACCGGCCTTGCGACCCGTGGGGGCTTGAGCCATGGGTGCGTACACGGATGGACGACGAGCAGCCATCACATCGGTGCCGTCGGGACGCTTCTTGTTGTCACCCAACGTGGGGTCAATGTCGACCACCAACACTGCTTCGCCACGAAGCGGTGCGGTAGCAACGATGTTGCCCAGCGGGTCAACGACCATGCTCTCCCCAGCACCCAACAACGTTTCAACAGGAGTGTTGAGCGCCTTCGACACCATCTCGCGTGGGCCTTCGTTGACCAAGTAGTCCACCTTGTTCGCACTGATGACCCACACCTTGTTTTCGGCGGCGCGCACTGGCACGTGCAGACTGGCCTCGTC
The DNA here is from genome assembly GCA_026392555.1 of Actinomycetota bacterium. Lineage (GTDB taxonomy): Bacteria > Actinomycetota > Actinomycetes > UBA12327 > UBA12327 > AcAMD-2. The sequence continues at coordinate 3,222 of JAPLBW010000031.1, read as the reverse complement.
AGGGGCAAATGAGTTCAAGGTGTTAAGCAGAACACGCGCGCCACGCACGGCCAAACTGCGCGGGGTTTCGGCGACCACTCCGTCCATGCACGAGTACATGCCGGTCAAACCAAAGGGAGTTTCCACCAGCGGAGTGATTTCGTTGCCGGCATCAAAGTGCAAGCGCTCTGAACCCATCAACACCTGCTTGCTGCTCTGTGCCACCAACTCGCCTTGGGGGTTGAACATCATGTTGGTACCGGTCAAGCGGCCGTTTTCGCGACGCACGATGCCGTTGATCAAAATCCAGACATTGTGTTCACGAGCTTTGGCGCCAACCGAGGTAATCCACGGTCCATCCAAGGTGATCGCGCGTTCCCACGCTTGATCGCGGTTGTCATACCAAGACACGTGATTGACAAATTCCGGCGTCATGATCACGTCGGGCTTTTCGGTAGCAGCCAGATCAATCATGCGCATGGCCGTTGCCAGGTTGGCCTCAACATCAGTGGTAACTCCGTATTGGCAGGCCGCAATGCGGACCTCACCAGCTGCGGGACGATCCCCGGAGGTGTGACGGACGATGGCAGGGGCCTGGCTCATAGCAACCTCACTACTGTGAATTGGTTAAGGAGTTCGCCGGTCAGCATAACCCGACCGACGGGACTTTTTTAGGCGTTCCAGAGCGGAGCGAACTGAGTAGCCACGACGTCCTCGTAGGCCACGGGTGCATCGATGAGTCCCATGTTCATCTGGAACTGCACCATGCCGTCCACGAACTCGCGGCTGATTGATGCATCCAAGTACGGCAGGTCGCGCTGGACGACCTGGGCGATCAAGGACGCTTCAAGTTCTGGGAACCACTTTTGACCCACTGTGGTGGCCAGTGAAATATCTGCCTTGAGCGCCTCTTGAGTTTTCACCAAGGCACGCACCGCCGCTGCAACAGCATCTGGCTGCTCATCAATCAACTTCTGTGAGGTGATCAACGAGGACATCGTGTAATTGGTGGCTCCAGGAGGCCCATCGCCGCGACGGGCATCAATGACCAGCGTGCCGGCACCCGAGGTCACTGCCACTTCCGCACCCATGCCATTGGCCGCCGCGGCGACACCGAAGTTCTTATTCTCGCCAAGGAAGGCACCAGGGACCGGACCGATCGTGACATTGTCACGCTCAATGTCAATTCCGGATTCGACCAGCAGTCGCTTGAGCCCCAACTCAACTAACGGAGCTGCGCCAATGTTCAGGCCCTTGATTTTTTCAATCTCGCCTCGCTTGGCACCCAGGTCACTGCGCAAGATCAAGAACCAGTACATGTTTTGTGCAAGTGCGCCGATAAGTTTCGCGCCCTTCCAATTGGGGTAGGCAAAGGGAACACTGTGCGCCGATCCACCAACGAAATCGATTCCGCCATCGCGAAGCACTTCCAGCGTGTGGTCTACCGGGAAGATGGCTTCCAACTCCATATCCAGGCCTTCTTCTTTGAAAAAGCCCAGCTCAACCGCGGCAATAGCCGGGAAGTAGGAGTTGGAGATCAGGTCCGGAATAGCGATTTTCATTGAGGATTCTCCGTTTTGGTTTGGTGGGGAAACTTAGGAAATTGATGCGGCTCGTGCGAAGCCTTCGATCATCGTGACACGTCGCAAGTAGGGGACAAGTTTGTCTGGGTCAGCCACCGTGTCGCGCAAACCTTGATAGAACGCTTCGCGCTCAGTGGGGTCTTGCAACTCAATGTTGTTCTTGTTCTCAATCGTTTGGCGCTGCAGATACTCCTGCGCGACAGTGCGGCGTTGGCGGTCATACAAGTCCAACACTTCTTCGCCGGCTTCACCCTTGAGGACCGAAATCAATCGGGGGATCAAGTTGAAGACATCGTGCACCCCAAAGTTCAACCCCATTCCGCCGAGCGGGTTATTGATGTGGGCTGCATCGCCGGCCAACAAAATGCGCCCATCGCGATACGAGCTGGCCACACGTTGGTGCACGTTATAAATGTTGCGGTGCACGATGTCGTAATCGGTGTCCCTGGGTCGAAAACGCTGGATGCGCGCCTGGACAGCATCGTCCGCGAAGATTTCTTCCTCTGGCAAGTTCGGATCAACCGGAGAAACCACCCGCCACAAGCCCGAACCATCGGCGCCAGGCACCTTGAACAGCGCAAACCACTCGTCGGGGTCTGCAATGTAGTTAGTGAAGGCGTACCCGTGCTGGCCAAAGTCGTACGGCGTGCTCAAAATCAAGAAGCGCTCTGGGTAGGTGAAACCATCGAAGTCAACGTCCATGGATCCACGCACTTTCGAGCGGCCGCCATCGCATCCGATGATGTAGCTACCGTCAATCGTGACGATCCCATCGTTGGTTTGAACGGTGGCGATCACACCGTCATCAGTTTGTGAAACTTCGAGAAGTTCATGATTGAGACGGATATCTACGTTGTCGAACTCGGCCAACATCTCTTGCATGATGTAACACACCTTGTGCTGTTCCAACATCAAGCGATAGGGATAAGGAGTCAGTTCCGACAAAACTCCTAAATCAAAGTCCGCAACCAAACCCTGCTTCCGGTCGTAGTACTGATAGTTGAGCACCTTGAAACCACGTTCGAGGAATCGATCAATCGCGCCAATTGATGCATAGAGTTCAAGGGTCGGTGGATGAATCGTTCCCGCACGTGGATCATCAAAAACCACATTCCCAGCTTCGAGTAAAACAAAGGGAATCCCTTGCTGCGCAAGCAATAGCGCCGCGGTGTACCCCACTGGACCCCCGCCAACCACGATCACGCGATCGTTGTTCGGCATAAGACTTCCTCGCATTCGTAACGGTCAGTTAGTGAGCGGATTCAACACCTTCAATGACAACAAACTCGCCTTCGCTTACGCCTGCAGCGGCTCGGTGCGCACGTGCTGATTGGTACTCAGGTGAATTGAAGTAGACCTTGGCTTGATCGTAGGTTTCAAATTCCAAAATCACGTTGCGATCGCGCTTATCGCCTTCCAGCGATTCGGCCTTACCGCCGGCAGCGAGAATGGTTGCTCCGTACTTGTCCATCGCGATGCGCGCATTCTTGATGTACTCCATGTACGCATCCGGATCATTGACACTTACGCGAGCAACGATGTAACCCTTAGCCATGTGCTAGTTCTGCCTTGTCTTTCGAAAAGCGCTTTACCAGCGCAAGGATTCCCGTGACTGCAACGGCTACAAAAGCAACCGTGATAAAAACCCACTTAGTGAGAG